>NZ_JAUFPM010000022.1:0-11628 GCF_030409265.1 Halomonas sabkhae | reverse complement strand
GCGGGCCTGGCTTGCCTGCTGGCGGAGCTTCTCGGCACCGCGCTGAGCATGCTGGCGGATGGCTGGTACGAGTGGCTGGCAGGAAGCAGCCGCATCTCCTGTGCTGTGAGGATCGCGTGCCGACCTGGTTGGCGGGTATCTGTAGCGAGCGGCCGGACGGTAAGCCCGGCTGCGCGATCCTTGCCGAGCCCGCCCGCGGCGGCAGAGATCCACTCGCGCATGCCGCTGTCCCTGGACACCGAGAGTCTCGAGCCCTGGCTCGATCCATTTGACCGATCGCGAGACGGCCCGCCACCTAGTTTTCCACCTGCTCGCTGAGCGGATTATACGCTGGCTCATGAGTATGCGTCACAATCGGCTAGGATACGATAACGCTAACTTGATCGATGTGGAAGTTCACTGCCTTCAGGCAATGGCCGCTTATTCGAAGTATTCATTTACTGTCGATTTTAGCTGATCTCTGTGTTGGAAGAGGTCACTGACTGAGCTTATATCGATCCGGTTTTCTTTCTTGTCGTTGAAGAATCCAACCCGTTTGACTGACTTCGCATTAAAATGGAAGCGGCAAATGGGTTTTCTGTTGTTGTCGTCAAGCAGAACTGCGCAGTAGGATTTGGCGTCGCGCATGGCTATGCGACTGACATCGACCTGTTCTGCTAGCAGTGAGCGAACGATGTTGTAGGCATCAATCTCTTCCTGGGTGGTGATAATCCCATCGTCATCAGGTTGAGAGTCTTGTGACGTGTTGTTGGGCGTGGAAGCGGCCTGGGTCGCTTCAACATCATTGCTCGCAAGGGCGCCACGCAGACGCTGTGCCACTTGCTCTTTGATGTAAAGCCGCCCTGCTTCCTTGATGATTGGTGTGAAATCGTCAATCACCTGGCGAGTCTGCCGGCCATCGTAGATCTTGCTCACTATATATTTGACATATTCTTCTGGCGTGTCTTGGAAGATTTCATCAATAGCTTGCTTGGCAAGGTTTGTATATTTCAGGCGGTTGGCCGTGCCAAGTATGGCGTTGACATCGAAGTTCGGCTTCGTGAATTTCTTCAGCTCCTCAATGTCCTGCTCATTGAAATCACTAAGGTCAAAGGTGAAGAAAGGTCGGTTGTCGAGCTTGTTTTCAGAGTCCAGGTCAGAATAAAAGCGGTATTCGAATCCGTTGGTGAGAATGGCAAATTTGGCATCTGTACAGGCGAAGTAGCGGTACAGCTGGCTGTATTGGACGTTGGAGAGGTTGGTCCCGAGAGGTTTGCACTCCACGAGAATTGAAAGGCTGCCATCCGTGCGAATGGCGTAGTCGACTTTCTCGCCTTTTTTGGTGCCCACATCGGCAGTGAATTCCGGAACCACTTCCCGAGTGTCAAAAGGGTCGTACCCCAAGGAGCTAATGAAGGGAAGAACCAAGGCTGTCTTGGTGGCTTCCTCGTTCTTGATATGGTCAACCTGATCTTCACCACGGCAAGCGATACCGTGGAGTTTTTCACTTAACTCCATGTTGCCTCCCTGTGTATTGTTGTAAGTAGAGACTTAGAAGTACATTACTAGAATTTTTATCAGACTGCCAAACTGTTTGATGTTATATAATGTATTTATTTATTAGTTATATCGCATTATGTTTAATGGCGAAGTTTTCGTAATCGTGACATCACAACGTTGCCCCCGCTCTGAGGGAACCTGTTCCGGAGTAGAGCTTTCCGCTAGTTTTCGAGGATATGTGCGCCGGAGCCTTGTGTGGCCAGCCTGTCGTCGGGGTTGCGCAGGGAGAAGTCGGCGAGAGGCATCCACAGCCGATGAAGCTACCCAGTTCGTTGCGCAGACGTTGCAGTTTCTGAATACGTGGATTGAGGTCGTCCTTCCAGTGGGTCGAGAGGGCCTGCCATTCCTCGGCACTCAGTCTGGGGCCGGCTTGTATGCCTCTGAGGGGGCGTCGGTTTCCTCAAGTGGCATGCTGACGCTCTGCGCGACTCGGGTGATGGCGATATAGCGGAGTACCGCAGCGGGATGCTGGCGATGATTGCCGGCATTGCGTCTTGAGGCGATCAGGCCTTTGGCTTCATAGAAGTGAACTATGGAGAGTGGGAATCCGCTGCGCTTGGCCACCGGGGTCTTCATCAACTATGTGAACAGTGCTGATGTGACACATCAGCTTACCGAGGAAATCAACTGGCAGGGCGGCGAAGCCCGTGCATTGCAGGCTGACGTCAGGGATGAGGCACAGCTGCTCGGGAGGTTGTTCGATTATCAGGCGTTATCACGGAGGCGTCGATGCGCTGGATAGCTTCAATAGTTGATGATTTCCGAGAAGGCCGCTGGCTGGATGTTGGGAGGGCAGTGAGTTGTCCGCTCAACGCTGCCAGCAGTGCTATTGTGAGAATGCGTTCCTGAAGGTGTTTCTCGTTTTTGTAGCCGAGAGATGGTGAAGGTGGGGCGACGATGCTGTGCCGGTTTCGCACACAGAGCATCCGGAAAGGGTGTTTGTGCACCCTCTCCATGATGTCTGTCTATTGCATGATTTCCTGAAAATGCTGTACTAGCTTTTCTGCGAACCTTGGGTCATTGATGTGATAGGGGTAGCGGATGATACGTCGTTGCGATGTCTGTGTGACTGTCGCTTCCAGAGCATCGAATAACGCGGCGTCAGCCTCGGGATCGTGAAATGGTTGTCCCGGTGCATCCAGGGCGGAGAGACCCTTTTCGGGTAGTAGGAATCGGACCGGGCCTCGACTGAGGTTGAGTTTTTCACCGATCCAGCGACCCATACGTCGATTTTCGTCGGCAGTGGTGCGCATCAGTGTCACATGAGGGTTATGGGTGTGTATCAGGCGTTGACGATAGGACTCTGGCAGGGTGTCCTTGGGACCGAAATTGACCATGTCCAGAGCGCCGCATGACCCTATATAGGGCGTGTCACGCTGGGCCAGTATGTCCAGACGTGTGTCGCCGGCACTGAAGATACCCTTCATGAAAAGGTCGCAGATCTCGGTGGTGGTGACATCAAGCAGACCATTGACCATGCCGCAACCAGCGAGCTTCTCCATCGACAGGCCACCTGTGCCAGTGGCATGGAAGATCAGACAGTCATAGTCGCTGTCCAGTGCATCTTTCACGTGTGTGACGCACTCAGTCGTGACGCCGAACATGCTCATGCCGATGGCGGGTTTGTCGTCGATGATATCGACCCGAGTACCTTTCATCATGCCGGCTAGCGCATGGGCGGCGTTGCCCAGCACGTTGCGGGAGATACGATTGAGTCCGGCGATATCGGTAACAGAGTACATCATGGCGATATCGCTTGGTCCGACATAGGAGCCGACGTTGCCGGAGGCAATCGTCGAGACCATGACTTTGGGTACGCCGATGTCCAACGAGCGCATGGCGGGCGTGATCAACGCTGTGCCGCCAGAGCCGCCGAGACCGATGATGCCCCCTATGTCATCGCGGCCCTTAATGAAACGCTCGAGTGCGTCGGCCATGGCGGTGATTGCGCTGCCGCGGTCCTCAGTAAAGACTTGCGCGGCTCCATCTGGGTGGCTCTCGGCAACCACTCGGGCGGAAATATCGGCCACTGTTGTTGGCGCCCCACTGGTACTGACATCCACGACCAGGGTATCCAGGCCGCTCTCTTGTAGCAGGTCGCGCACGTAACCGAGTTCGGTGGCCTTGGTGTCGCAGGTACCGATGAGGTAGGCAATGTGTGCCATGGCGTACTCCTTGGCGGTCCCTGTCAGGCAGGGCCTTGTTGTTGTTTATCGCATAGTTCTGGCATGCCGAATCACGACAAGTGCTGGGTAACGCCCTCAAAGGCCAGTCGGAAAGTATCCGCTACCCGCTGCATCACGTCGTCGTAATCGGCATCGTCGACCTCAAATTCCGCCCACCACTCGCCGAAGCATTGGTTGGTGGTTGTCACGGGTTTCAGCCGCATCTCGGAAACATAGTGCCTTACGGGAAGTGCCGGCGCGCTGAGGATGCGATAGCAGCATAGATGCTCGCGATCCGAGAGTGACAACAGTTCTTCGCGGATGGGATTGCCGTCATGGTCGTGGAAGTGTCGAACACAGCCGATCTGGTCGGCGGGTTTGCCATCTTCGATATAGCTGGTGGCAAAGAATGGGTGGTAAGTCGGCAAGCCGTTGAAGTCCCGCAGGACACTCCAGGCCTGTTCGAGAGTGATGGGCATGACGGTGCTGATATAGACTCTGGCCATTGTGTGCCCTCGCTGTTGGTTATTGAATGGCCTTGAACTGACGAATCTGATGCGTCAGTGCCAGCTCGGTAGGCAGGCGCTCCATGCTGCTGGCGCCATAAAAGCCGTTACAGTGCTCGCTGTTACGGATTACGTAAGCGGCATCTTCGGGCGTGGCGATGGGTCCGCCGTGACAAATGACCAGAACATCCTTGCGGACACGGCGTGCCGCTTCGGCCCATTCGTCGATCAGTCGAATGGATTCATCCAGGCTCATGGCGGATTCAGCACCGATGGTGCCGCCCACGGTCACGCCCATATGCGGCACTATAATGTCGGCGCCGGCCTCAGTCATGGCTACAGCTTCTTCGGCACTGAAGACATACGGTGTGGTCAGCATATCCAGCGCATTCGCCTGTCCGATCATTTCCACTTCGGATGCGTAGCAGATCCCGGTCTCTTCCAAGCTGATACGGAAGGTGCCGTCGATGAGTCCCACGGTCGGGAAATTCTGAACGCCCGCAAAACCCAAATCCTTAAGCTCGCGTAGCAGCTTGGGCATGATCACGAAAGGGTCGGTGCCATTGACGCCGGCCAGCACCGGGGTGTGCTTGACCACCGGCAAGACTTCCAGTGCCATTTCCTGAACGATCTGATTAGCATTGCCGTAGGCGAGCAGGCCGGCCGATGAGGCACGCCCTGCCATGCGATACCGCCCGGAGTTGTAGATAACGATCAGGTCGATCTCACCGGCTTCTTCGCATTTGGCAGATATACCGGTACCGGCACCGCCGCCGATGATGGGCTGCCCTTGTTTGGCCATTTCCTGAAACTTGGCCATCAGGCCGGCTTTGTCGAAATGAGGCATAGTAATCTCCAAGGTCAATGATGGGTTGTGGTTTTCGTGTCGTGGTGGGGAACTGCCGTTGACGATGCGCGCCGCTTACTTGTGAGGTGTTGCTGTAGCTGTCCCAGCACACCACGCCGGAATATCAGAATGCAGGTCATGAAAACGACGCCGGTTATGACCGTGACCCAGGAACCGAGAGGATCAAGATAGTGGCTAAGTGTTGAAATGATGGCGGCCCCCACGGCGGGGCCAAAAACTGTATGCATGCCGCCCAGTAGCGTCATCAGGATGACGTCGCCTGAGGTGTGCCAATGTACGTCACTGAGGGCCGCCAGTTGAAAAATGATGGCTTTTAGCGCACCAGCGACACCGGACAATCCCGCGGAAAGCGTGAAGACAAGGACTTTGTAGCGCGCCACTGGATAGCCCAACGAAATGGCACGTGGCTCATGTTCTCGAATCGCTCGCAACACCTGACCGAAGGGTGAGTTGACCGTGCGCCACACGACCCATAAACCTGCGCCGATGATACATAGCACGACGTAGTAGAGTGCGGTGTCGTTAGCGAGATCCACGATCCCCAGAAAGGTGCCGCGTGGAATACGTTGAAGGCCGTCTTCGGCACCGGTAAACGGTGCCTGGAGATAGTAGAAAAACACTAGTTGCGACATGGCCAAGGTGATCATGGCTAGATAGATCCCGCTGCGGCGGATGGCCAAGGCACCAATAATCGTGCCCAGGAGGGCGGCCACTATGCCACCGGCTATAATGCCGATATCAGTCGGGATCCCATAGACCTTAACCAGGTGGCCGGTCACGTAGGCGCCAGTGCCGAAGAAGGCTGCGTGACCGAAGGAAAGGATTCCCGTGTGCCCCAGCAAGAGATTGAAGGCACAGGCGAAAAGCACGAAGCACAGTGTCTTCATGACAAAGATGTCATATACCAGCGCTGGAACGAAGGGCACGCTCAATAGTGCCACCAGGCCGACAGCAGAAAGTGTCACGAACAAGGTGCGCATGATCAGCCCTCCTCTCTGCCGAACAGGCCGGCCGGACGCAACATAAGGATGAGTACCATGATCAGGAAGACGATGGTGGACGAAAATTCTGAGTAGAAAACTCGAGTGAAGCCTTCCACAATTCCTAGCCCGAGGCCGGTAATGATGGCGCCCTTTATAGAACCGAGCCCACCGATGACGACGATAGCGAAAATCGTGATGACCAGGCTGGACCCCATCGAAGGGTTGACGTGGAAGATAGGTGCAGCCAATACACCGGCAAATGCCGCTAAACCGACACCGGCACCGTAAGTCATGGTAACCAGGCGCGGCACGTTAATGCCGAATGCCTGTGTTAGCTCAGGACGCTCCGTGGCTGCTCGCAGGTTGGCACCTAGTGGCGTCCGCTCAATGATGTACCAGGTGGCAAAGCAGGCTAGCAAGGCGGCAGCGATAACGAAGCCGCGATACACTGGAAGGATCATGAAGCCGAGGTTGATGGTGCCACGTAGCCATTCAGGGGTGGCGAAAGGCTGTCCGGATGAGCCGAATGCTACCCGGAATCCGCCTTCCAGGACGAGCACCAGGCTGAAGGTCAATAACAGGCCATAAATAGGGTCGAGTCCGTAGACGCGACGCAGGAAAAGCCATTCGAAGACCATACCAACCAACGCTACAAGCAAGGGGGCAAGGAAGAGCACAACCCAGTAGTTGGCACCAAGGTACTGAGCAAGCAGAAATGCCGTGAATGCCCCTAGCATGAAAAAGGCGCCATGGGCGAAGTTGACTATCTTGAGAACGCCAAAGATAATCGCCAACCCTAGGCTCAAGACGGCATAGAAAGCGCCATTGACAATGCCTAGCATGAGTTGCCCCAACAGGGCCTGAATCGGAATGCCGAAGATAATCATGGTCACCTGAAAGCAACAAGAACAATGTCAGTGAGTGACCGCTACTCCGTCTATTTTGGAGTAGCGGTAGTGCGGGAGTTATTGTTCATCGTCGAGCAAGTGGCAGGTACTCTCTTCCAGGGGCTGGAAAGCTTCCTCGCCAGGAATAGTGGTGACCAGATCAAGGTAGTCATAGTCGTATTCCGAATCCTCGGGCGATTTGACTTCCCACAGATACTGGTCATGAACCATGCGACCATTGGGGCGGATATAGCCATCTTCGGCGAAGAAGTCGTTGATCTTCATTTCGCGCATTGCTTTCGAAACGGCGGTGGAATCGTCCGTGCCGGCTGCTTCGATGGCCTTCAGGTAGTGCATGGTCGATGAGTAGTTGCCAGCATGTGCCATGTTCGGCATGCGGCCGGTGCGTTCGTAGAAGCGCTCCGAGAACTCGCGGGTTTCTTCATCGGCATCCCAGTAGAATGCATTGGTCAGCAGCAACCCTTGGGCGGTTTCCAGTCCCAGGCTATGGATATCGTCGTACCACAACAGCAAGGCCGCTGGTTGCTGGTCGGGTGTGACACCGAACTCGGCTAGCGCATTGATGGCGTTGATGGCATCTGTACCCGTGGAGGCAATACCGATGATATCGGACTGTGAAGCTTGAGCCTGCAGGGCATAGGATGAGAAGTCACTAGTATCCAGTGGGTGGCGGGCGGCTCCCACAACCTGTCCACCGGCATTCCGCACGACTTCGGAGACTTGCTCCTCGAGGCCGATGCCAAATGCAAAGTCCACGGTCAGGAAAAACCAGGATTCACCCCCGTCCTCGACGATCGACTTGCCAGTGCCATGCGCCAGCGAATGGGCATCGTAGGTGTAATGAGTGACATAGGGCGAGCAATACTCGTTGGTCAGGTCTACATTGGATGAAGAATTGACGATGGCATGACGTTCGCGCTCATCGGCAACGGCCGCCACCGCAAGCGCGACCCCAGAGTTGGACAGATCGTTGATCATGTCCACTCCTTCGCTGTCGTACCACTCGCGGGCACGGCTAGCGCCGGTGTCGGCCTCATTGCGATGATCACCATGGATGACATCAATCGGTACGCCGTTGACTTCGCCGCCGAAGTCTTCCACGGCCATCTCGACAGCCGTTACGGCCGCTTCCCCCGACAGGTCGGAATAAATACCCGACATGTCGGTTAGTACGCCGATACGTACTTGATCATTGCTGTAATCGCCATTCGCCATGGCACTGGAAATACTACCGATGCTCAGGACGGCGGAAGACAATGCTATTGTTTTCAGCTTGTGCTTGGCTGGCATGATGTTCTCCTGCCCAGGATATGTGGGCTGTTGTTATCGTTGGCGTCTCTGGAGTCTTTGTGTTTATGTCGCCTGTACCAGTTAGGTCCAAAAAAGGCATTCTTGCCATGGCTTCAGCACACGACAACCTATCCGAAAAGCACATCGTCGGGGAAGATACGTATCAATGGGTCGTACGTGTCGATGATTGTCCGGCTCTTGCACAGCGGCATATTTCCCATGTGGGAGTGGGTGATGCAGCCATTCCCTATCACATCGTTCGAACGCGTCTCAGCGGCGCGTATATTCACGGGTCTCTGGGTGGCGAGGGGCGGATGCTCTTGGATGGCCGCTGGCGCACAATGCAGCGGAACATGATGTCGTTTGCGCCAGCACACGGGCTGCATGCATTTCATGCTGTGCCGGAGAGTCGATGGCAATATTGTTGGGTGCGCTATTTGCCCAGTGCTCCGCGTTCGGTGGTAGGTACAATCGCTCCCATAATGCAACATTTTGACCCTGAGCCCATGAAGCACGCCATTCTGGGCCTGTACAGCGAGGTGTTTCAGGGGCAGGGTGATACGGCGAGTTGCGTCATGTGGGTGGATACCATTGAACGCTATATATCACGCTTTGCCGATCCTTGGCGTCGAGATCCGCGCATCGTAGCGGTCTTCGATGCAGTGATGCCGACTCTTGAGCAACATTGGACCATCGAAGAGATGGCTGAGCTTGCTCACGTTAGTACAGAACATCTTCGCCGTATCAGTCTCAAGGTGTTTGGGCGAAGCCCGATGCAACAGCTCTCTCAGCTGCGTATGCAGCACGCTGCGCACCTGCTGGCCACTACCGATGTTCCGGTTGAGGAAATAGCTGGACAGGTGGGGTACCAGAGCCCCTTTGCCTTCTCCAAGACCTTCAAACGCATGAAGGGGGTATCCCCCTCCCATTTTCGTCAGCATACCCGCGAATAAGCCGTTTATGGCGCGTTATACGCCGAGCCGTTCGAGCAGGGTGTCGGAATGCTGCTCGATGCTCTGCCGATCATAGCTGGCCACGACTTGCCCATGGTCTATCAAATAATGGTAGTCGGCGACCGACATAGCGAAGCGCAGGTTCTGTTCCACCAACAAGATCGTGTAACCCTGTTGCTTTAGCTGAGCGATCGTTTCGCCGATCTGCTCGACGATACTTGGCGCTAACCCTTCAGTGGGTTCATCCAGGAGTAACAAACGCGCACCGGTGCGCAGAATGCGCCCGATTGCCAGCATCTGCTGTTCACCGCCGGAGAGCTTGGACCCTGGACTATGGAGGCGGTCGCGGAGTTGGGGAAACAAGTCGAGTACCTGTTCGGTGCTTAGCCCTCTCTGGTTGATGCGCAGCGGTAGTTCGAGATTCTCTTTCACATCGAGTGTTGCATAGATACCACGATCTTCAGGGCAGAATGCGACCCCGTGCGGGGCGATTGCATAGGGCGCGAGTTCTATGGTTTCGCGGTCCCCGATCAGAATAGAGCCTTGCCGTTTGGGTACGATGCCCATGATCGACTTTAACGTGGTGGATTTGCCTGCCCCGTTGCGACCTAACAGGGTCACCACCGCTCCTTGAGGAACGGCAATCTCTATGCCGTGCAGGACATGGCTTTCGCCGTACCAGGCATGCAGGTCGTGAATCGTCAGTAGCGGTGCACTGCTTGATTCCTTGGCGGCATCAGGCATGTTGTGCTCCTCCGATATAGGACTCGATGACCCGTTCATCACGAGACACGCTGTCATAGTCACCCTCGACCAGCACTTCGCCACGCGCCAAGACGGTAATTCGGTCGCATAGTTTGGCGACGACGCCGAGGTTGTGTTCCACCATCAGGATGGTACGGCCGCGTGCTACAGAACGGATGAGTTCGGCCGTGCGCCCGACATCCTCTGTTCCCATGCCGGCCAGAGGTTCATCGAGCAGCATGACTTCAGGGTCCAGGGCCAGGGTTGTCGCCAGCTCCAGTGCCCGCTTGCGACCATAGGGCAATTCTGTAGCCGGCGTCTCGGCAACATCCAATAACCCGACATCCTCCAGTAACTTCAAGGCACGTTCGCGCTGATGGTCGAGACGTCGGAGCGACACCCAGAAGTCATAGGATTCGCCGCGGTGGCGTTGCAGCGCCAGTTTGACGTTGTCCAGTACGCTCAGGTGGCCGAATACGGCAGAGATCTGAAAGGAACGAACCATGCCGAGTCTGGCTACCTGGTCGGGTTTGAGTCGGGTGATATCCTGTCCCTTGAATTGAATGCTGCCGGTAGTGGGGGTCAGGAACTTGGTCAGGAGGTTGAAACAGGTCGTCTTACCTGCGCCGTTGGCGCCTATCAAGGCATGAATCGTGTCCGACTCGATACTAATAGAAATATCATCCACTGCCTTGAAGCCTTTAAACTGCTTGCTCAGGTGGGATGTTTCGATGATTGCATTTGCCATCGCATGCTCCGCTAGGATTGTTGTTGTCGTGCGGGTAACTTGCCCATGTTGGCAAGTTGTGATCATGGAAACCATGAACGAGTTTTCAAGTTATGCGGTAAAGGCGAGAGGTGTGCCATGGCTGGATAGCACCAAAACCTGTCCAAAAAACACCTGGGTCAAGCTGTGCGGTAAGACGGCGCTGGATAGTTGACCCAGCTTTGTATCCATTCTGTCAGTGGGGGAGATGAAGCGTCTGTTCATGACCATGACATCACGTCGCGCCAGGCTCTGGTTTGAGAAGCTCAACGCCTCGAATCACATGCTCTGGCTGCTGGGGACGCTGTCGTTTCTGGAAACCATCATTCTGCCGGTACCGCTGGAGCTCATCCTGATTCCGCTCATGGCGGCCAACAGGGCGCGCATCTGGACACTGGCAACGGTGACCACGGCGGGGTGTCTGCTGGCGTCCTTGCTGGGTTATGGCGTGGGCATGCTGTTGTTCCAGTCAGTGGGTGTCTGGTTCATCGAGTTCATGGGCAATCAGCAGGGCTTCGAGACCTTTCAGGCCTTCTTCGATCAGTACGGTTTCGCGGCGATTCTGGCCCTTGGCATCCTGCCCATTCCGTTTCAGATTGCCATGATCACGGCCGGCCTGTCGGGCTATCCGGTGCTGCTGTTCGTTCTGGCGGCACTGATTGCCCGGGGACTGCGTTACTTCGGACTGGCCTGGCTGGTCAGCCGTTTCGGTCGTCGGGTCGAGCAGATGTGGCGACATCACGCGCTCATCACCAGCCTGGCTGGCGGGGCGCTGGTATTGGGTGTGGTGCTGGGACTGCAGAGGCTGGCGGGGCTGGTGATGTGACCTCATCTGGCGCTTTGCCGGTCAGGCCTTGACCTGCCGTAGCTCCTGCCACTGTGTGGTCCAGCGTGGCGAGCGGTGCG
>NZ_JAUFPM010000021.1:0-58751 GCF_030409265.1 Halomonas sabkhae | reverse complement strand
CACGCTGTGGTCCGCTCCACCAGCGGCATTGTCACCGATCTCGACCGTCGGCGCGTCATCGGTGATGCCCGTTACCGTCATGGTTAAGGTGGCGGTGTCTTTACCACCTTCTCCGTCATCTACGGTATAGGACACCGAAGTCGTAGCAGATTCGCCCTGATCCAGTTGCTGGAAGTCACTACCAGGATCAAAGTCGTAAGAGCCGTCAGCCCTTATTATGAACGTACCACCATTGTCGCCACTGACAGCAGCACTCAGACTCGAAGTATCATCATTGACTTCAATAAGGCCCAGTGAGTCACCATCCGGGTCAATATCATTGCTAAAGACGCCGTCACTGGGCACGCTCAGGTAACTATCTTCATCGGTAGTCGCACTATCGTTTTGGGCATCTGGCGCCGGGTTGCTCACTGTCCACTCGAAATTCTGAGCAACCGATCCTCCATTTCCGTCACTTGCCGAGATAGTGACTTGATAGGTGCCAGCGTCTCCACCCTGGCTGGCAGAGCTATCCAGAACACCGGAAATAACGCCGGTACTCGGGTCGATCATCAAGCCCGGCGGCAAACCATTAGCGCTGAAGGTCAGCGAATCACCGCTATCCACGTCAGAGAAGTTACCGGATACATCGAAGCTGATCGTTTCACTGTCATCACTGGATCGGTCCGACAAATCAGTGGCAATCGGTGCGTCATTGACCGGCTCCACAGTCAGGTCCACCGTCACCGTCTCGGTGTCACCATTCACGTCCTCCACGTCATAGCTGAAGCTATCCGCGCCGTTGTAGTCGGCATTCGGCGTGTAAGTGAAGATGCCATCATTGCTCATCGCCACCGTGCCGTTGCTGGCATCGGTGTTCAGGCTGTAGGTGGCCGCGGCGCTGTGGGTGTCGTTGGCCGACACATCGTCGCTGAGCGGCGTGTCTTCGTTCGTCGTGAAGCTATCGGCCACGCCGTCATCCACCGGGTCGACCGTCACGTTCACCGTGGCGGTCTCGGTCACGCCACCCGAGGTCACCGTATAGGTGTAGCTGTCGCTGCCATGGAAGTCGTCGTTTGGCGTATAGGTCACCGTGCCGTCGGCATTAACGGAGACATTGCCATTCGTTCCCTGGGTGACCGCCGTCACTTCGGCGTCCGGCGACTCGAAGGTGTCATTGCTCAGCACATCGCTGGTCACCGCGGTGTCTTCAGCGGTGGTGGCGCTGTCCGCGACGATATCCGCCACCGGATTGACCGTGACGTCGATGACCTGGGTCTCGGTGTTGCCGTCATCATCGGTGACGCTGACCGTGAAGCTGTCATCGCCGTTATAGTCGGCATTGGGTGTGTAGGTCCACTCGCCACTGACCGGGTCGATACTCGCCGTGCCATTGGTCGGCGCGCCGTCAGACGCAATCGAGAAATTCGGGGTGGCCATGCCATCGGCGTTATCACTGACCGTCAGGGTGCCGGTGAGCGTGGTGTCTTCCGCGCCGCTACCGCTGGTGTCTCCACCGAAGCTGGCCAGGTCATCGACCGGGTTCACGGTCACATTGACGGTGGCGGTCTCGGTCACGCCGCCCGAGGTCACCGTATAGGTGTAGCTGTCGCTGCCATGGAAGTCGTCGTTCGGCGTATAGGTCACCTGACCATTGCCGTCGATGCTCACCGCACCATTGGCGCCCTGGGTCACCGCACTGACAGTCGGCGAGCCCTCGAAGCTATCATTGCCCAGCACATCAGTAGTCACCGGCGTGTCTTCGTCGGTGGTGGCGTTATCAGCCACGGTCTGTAACACGGAATCGTCGTCTTCCGCTGTCTCGGCATTACCCTGAAAGGAGGTGGTGGAAACGTCAGCCTGCCCGTCGAGCTGAAAGCCATCAAGGTCAAACGTCAGGGAACCAACCTGCTCCGTGATACGCGCAATGCGCACGAAGTCATGACCGCCGCCACCCTGGCCCCCGCCAGCACCAGCACCGCCGGCGGCAGGGTCCTCGAGGTATTGCAACAAGTCGCCACTTTCCTGCTCCAGAGCCGTCAGCATGGTCTGCAAGTCGTCGTCGCTGACACTCGACTCGTCAACCGATGCCGGTACTGAAGCATCCATCTCGGGGCTTAGAGAGACGACTTCGCCACCATCGATGGTGGTAGGACCGAAGGCATCTCCCATATCGAGCTGGACACTGCCATTGTCAGAAGTGACGAGCGTCTCGCCCTCCTCAAGGGTGTCACCTTCCTGAAGCTCTCGAAGATTTCCCTGACTGTCTCGCGCCCAAGCCTGACCCGTGATGGATACGATAGTGGCGATGGCCATTGAGTGGCTCCTCCAGCGCAGATGCAAGGCACTGCGCTTTTATAGGTATAGGTGTGATATCTACTAAAGGCTAAACCAAAAATCGACTTAGCAACATTGTCCCGAAGGACTAGATAACAAATTCACCAGAAACCACTAATTTAAGCCACAATAAAATATTAGAACTAATTCATGGAGTGATACAGCTCAGCCTTCGGCACCGAAAGCTTGACCAACAACTGGGTCCGCCCGCGCAGGCCCAGCTTACGATATATCGCGCCGAGATGTGCCTTGACGGTCCTCTCGGCAATACCCAATTCCTGTGCGATTTCCTTGTTGCTGCGTCCACGCGCCACCAGCAAGGCCACCGCCCTCTCGCGCTGTGTCAGGGCCTGAAGAATTTCAGACTCCTCGGGCTCCGGCTCCCCAAGTGCTTGCCAGGTAGTTCTAAGAAACTGAGCCATTAATTCCGGATACACCCAGACACCATTATGCGATGTAACAAGGCTCATCTGACGCAGAACCTCGGGGGATGACAAGGCATGAGCATATCCCCGCGCACCGGCACCCAAGGCATCCAGCGCCTCCCGAGCATCGGGAGCAAGACTCAGCACACATACGATGGCCCCTCGCTGACTCAAGGTCGCTACCAACTGGTGCCAATTGGCCAGTCGGCTGGGGACCCAGACACAATCACCCGACGCCACCTCCTGTAGCGCCTGGTCAGGGTCTTGCGTCAAGGCATCCCCGAAGGCCTCTCGCCAACGCGGCACCTCCTCTTTGCCCGAGGGGCAAATGAAGACTTGAACCATCTGAACTGTCTCCCTGGTATTGAGTGGCCCACTCGACACTGAGCCTCGAATTCGCTGCCAGAGGCGTAACGAACCTCAGATGTTTACAAACCACGGCACTCGCCCATGTGGCGTTGACATCAGCCTCGCCCTCGAGCCCGATCACAACGCTCATTTACCCGCTCGTAAACGCCACCCTTACGGTTGGTGTCATCTGGCCTGGCCATTGCTCGTGACTTTTGTAAACCATTTATAGTGTAAACAAGAATATTATTATGCTTTTAAGCGCCAACGCCAATCTGGCCCTTGCGCAATGCATCGACCACCTTGTCCCGCGGGCCATCTGCCACGACGTGGCCTGCATCCATGACCACAACACGGTCTACCAGCGGCAGCAAGGACGTTCGATGCGTCACCAGCAGCAACGTCTTGTCATGGTCATACTCATCGAGGCGTTCCCTAAGCGCCCTTTCGGACGAGTGGTCCATCGAACTGGAGGGTTCATCAAACAGCAGAATCCTTGGGTCATGCACCAGCGCCCGCGCCACGGCCACTGCTTGTCGCTGGCCGCCCGAGAGCCGCTGACCACGTTCTCCCACCTCCAGCTCAAGCCCCCGAGGGTGGCCATTGACCAACGAATCCAGGCCACTCAACTTCACGGCGCGCAGCAACGCGGCCTCGTCGACGGCATCGCTGCCGGCTCCCACCAAGATGTTTTCCCTCAGGGTGCCGTAGAACAGGCTGATATCCTGCGGCACATAACCGATGTGACGGCGCAGCTGTGACGGATCCAGCTGACGGATATCGACCCCATCGACGCGCACATCGCCCGCCGAAGGCTCATAGAGCCCGAGGATCAGTTTGGCCAGGGTGCTCTTGCCACAGCCTACCTTGCCGAGTAGCGCCACTTTCTCCCCTGCACGGAAGGATAGCGCTATATCACGCAGCGCATCGCGCTCTTCATCCGGATAGCGGAACGTCACGTGATCGAATTGGATATCCCCTTCCATGACGGGACGATCGATATAGCTCCGTTCAGCAGAGCGCTCCACGGGGCGCTGCATGACATCCTCGAGTGATTCCAGGGCCGTGGAGGCATGATGATACTGGGCCAGCAGTGAGGCCGCCTGACTCACCGGTGCCATGGCACGGGATGACAGCAGGTACGCGGCAATCAGGCCACCCTGGGTCAGGTTACCCGCCATGATCTGGTAGACCCCCACCAGGATGACGCAGACCGCCACACTGTTCTGGGCCCAGAGAGCCACACTCGAAACCGAGGAGCTGATCAGCCTGAGCCTTGCCGAAGTACGCGACAGAAAGGCTGACGCCTTTTCCCAACTTGACTGCAGGCGACCTTCACGGCGCATTGCCTTGACGGTCTCGAGTTGCGACACCATCTCGACCAGGCTGGCATTTCGCTGGGCACTGATGCGCCAGGTCGTCTCGGACAATTCATGCAGCTTGGATTGGGCCGCCAGGGCATAAAGCAGCACGAACACGATACCGACCAGCACGGGTATAACCAGCGGTGGCGCTATCAGCGCGATGATCCCCGCGAACAGCAATACGAAGGGCAGGTCGACAAGCCCGACGACGGTAGCCGAACCGATAAAGGCACGGATGGATTCATAGGACTGCAGAGTGGCCGCGAAGGATCCGGTGGAAGCCGGTCGCGAGGACATTCTGAGCCCCAGCACCTGTTCGATGATCGAAGATGATAGCTTGACATCGGCGCGACTGGCGGCCAGATCGATAAAGGCACTGCGCAACAAGCGCAACACCAGGTCGAAACACAGCACGATAAAGATCCCGGTCGCCAGGACCCACATCGTTTCCGTTGCCTGGTTCGGTACAACCCGGTCATAGATATTCAGAACGAACAGCGGCATAGCCACGGCGAACAGGTTGATGGCTAGAGACCCCAGCACGACATCCCGGTACAGACGCCGATTCTCCCGGATGACACCCCAGAACCAGTGGTGATCTCTGCGACTGCGACGGCCCTCAGTGCGGTCATCGAAGCGAAAGCGCGGGCGAACATAGATGGCACGACCGCTGTAACGAGACTGCAAGCTATCCAACGCGACTGTCGCCTCGGCATCACCGATCTCCGGATAGATGACCCGCGCGGCGCCTCTGGCAAGGTCCAGGTGAACCAGTACACAGGCCCGTCCCGGCTCCAGCAGGAGCACGGCGGGCAACAGTGCCGAGTTGAGCGTTTCCAGCGGCGCCTTGACCAGGTTGGCGGCCATGCCGGCATTGTCCGCCGCCCGAGGAAATACACTCGGAGTAAGGCACCCCTCTTCGAGAGGCAAGCCGGCAACCAGTGTATCGGCACTCGCATCATGCTCATGCAGATGCGCGATGCTCTGTAGACAGGCCAGCAGCTCATCGCGAACCACGGACTCGTCATCAACAGGGCCATCATCATGTTGCTGTCGTGTCACGTCCGCTCCCTAGGCCGACTGGAAACGAGACTGAATCGGCCTCGTCGCTATTGCATGGCATGATTCATCATCCAGGAACCAGGAATATGCATTTCACGATTCCCTTAAGGATGTCATGGCTAAACACGGAGGTGACAAACACCACTCATTGCATATCACTAACATATCATCATGCACCAGTCCGTTTCAGAATCGCCAGGCGGACAAGATAGACTTTGCGCCACGGCCAATCATGGTATGGTGGCAACAGTCTGGAACGTGCCGCACAAGGAGCACCGCCATGTCCTCATCGGAGATTCAAAAAACACGCATCATCAATGAGCTACGTGGGTTCATCAAAAAGCTTCTGCAGGATCCGAAGATTCTGGAGCAGTCCCTCGAAGTAGCGAGGCAGGAGCTGTACAGGGATGAATTGACCGATGCCATGGTGCGCATCGCCAATCAGATATCGGACACCACCAGCGTCCACATCCCGGAGGACCCGGCCGAACATTCGGAGGCCGACAAGCTCTTCCTGGAGCTGCTCAAGGAGGTGGTCGACGAGGACCAGGCCTTGTTCTAGGCCCGCTTCGCTGCGACGACAACCCCAGCCGCGCTGCGGACCCTTTTCATGTTCTGACGCAACAGGGGCCTGTGCCGCAGCGCCCCCGCTGGTAAAATGCCGGGCACATTTACCATTTACGCCGCCGCATGACCTATCTGATCAAGCTCTACCCCGAGATCACCATCAAATCGAAGTCAGTGCGCCAGCAGATGACGCGCTGTTTGACATCGAACATACGCAATACACTGCAGCCCCTTGATGAAAATATTCGCGTACGCCGGCGCTGGGACGCCATTCAGGTACAGCTGTCCGACGGACTGAGTGCCCAGAGGGTCAGTGACATCGAAGGGAGCCTGAGCCGGATCAGCGGCATCGATCAGATCCTGGCGGCAGAAGAGGTCACGGCCCGCGACATGGCGACCATCGCCGAACATGTCGTCCCCCTCTGGGGGCCTGTCATCGAAGGGCACAGCTTTCGCGTCAAGGTCAAACGACGCGGCCGCCATGACTACACTTCCATGGACCTGGAGCGCTACCTGGGCGGCCAGCTCCTGCAAGCCGCTCCCGGAGCGAGCGTCGACCTGAAGTCCCCGGACATCACCGTCCCCGTGGAAATCACCAATGACCGTCTCCAGCTGATCCGCGCCAAATGGGACGGCCTGGGCGGCTTTCCCATGGGCATCCCGGGCCAGGTGCTGACCCTGATTTCCGGTGGCTTCGACTCGCCGGTCGCCGCCTGGCGAATGATGCGGCGCGGCATCAAGTCGCACTATATCTTCTTCAATCTCGGAGGGCCGGCTCATGAGGCCGGGGTCCGTGAAGTCACCCAGCACCTGTGGCAACAATACAGTGCTTCCCATCGGGTCAAGTACATGTCGGTGCCCTTCGATGCGGTAGTGGGAGAGATCCTGCGCACGATTCCCGACGGCCTGATGGGGGTAGTGCTCAAGCGCATGATGGTTCGCGCTGCCAGCCGCATTGCCCAGCACAATGGCATCTCGGCCCTGGTCACCGGCGACGCCATCGCTCAGGTGTCCAGTCAGACCCTGAACAACCTCGGGCTGATGGACGCCGCCAGCTCACTGCCGATCCTCAGGCCGCTGCTGACCGATGACAAGCAGTCGATCATCGACCAGGCCCGGCAGATTGGCACCGCGCGCCATGCCGAGGTCATGCCGGAATATTGCGGCGTCATCTCGCGGCGCCCTGACGTCAAGGCCAGGGCCGAGAAGATCGAGGAAGCCGAACAGGGCTTCGACTTCAGCGTGCTCGACGCCGCCATCGACCGCGCCACCACCACGCGCAGCGACCAGCTGGCGCCGCAGCACGGCACCATCTCTGATGACGACCTCCTGATCGTCGACTCGACATCGGCCCTGCAACGACTCGATCATGCCTGCGTGATCGACATCCGTGCCCCGCATGAGCGCGAGGACGCCCCCCTCGAGCTCGAGCGGACACCCCAGCTGCAGATTCCGTTCTACGAGCTTCAGGAGCGCGCCCCTGACCTGGCCTCGGACCAGCACTACCTGCTGTTCTGCGACCAGGGAGTGATGAGTCGCATGCAGGCCCTGCACCTGCACGATCAAGGTCTCACGCACTTCGGGGTGTACCGCGGCCATTGAAGGCAGGCCAGTGCAGTCGGCACCGAAAATGCTACAATCCAAGCCCTGATTTCACGGACATTTACCGTGGCGCCCCGCTCACCGAGCCCGGGATTGCCGCGTCACGCTTCACGGGAAACCCAACGTCGCCATGTCGAACACCGATCCGCGCCAGATCCTGGTCACCAGCGCCCTTCCCTATGCCAACGGCGCCATTCACCTGGGCCACCTCCTGGAATACATCCAGACCGATATCTGGGTGCGCTTTCAGAAGAGTCGCGGCCACGATTGCCACTACGTCTGTGCCGATGACGCCCATGGCACTGCGATCATGCTGCGCGCCGAACAGGAAGGCATCACCTCGGAAGAGTTGATCGACCGCGTTTCGCGCGATCACCAGGCGGACTTCGCCCGCTTCGGCGTCGGCTTCGACAACTACCATTCGACACACTCCGAGGAAAATCGCCACTTCAGCGAGTTGATCTACACGCGACTGCGCGACAAGGGCCATATCGCGACGCGTGATATCGAGCAGATGTACGACCCGCAAAAGGGTCTGTTCCTGGCGGATCGTTTCATCAAGGGCACCTGCCCGAAATGTCACACCCCGGACCAGTACGGCGATAACTGTGAAGCCTGTGGCGCGACCTATACCCCGGCCGAACTGATCGACCCGGCGTCGGCCATCTCCGGGGCCACGCCGGAAGTCCGCGGCTCGACCCATTATTTCTTCAAGTTGCCGGATTTCGCCGACTTCATGCACGAGTGGATCAATGACGGCCATGTACAGCCACAGATCCGCAACAAGCTGCAGGAATGGTTCGAGTCCGGCTTCAACGAATGGGACATCTCCCGCGATGCCCCCTACTTCGGCTTCGAGATTCCCGACGCCCCCGGCAAGTACTTCTACGTCTGGCTGGACGCCCCCATCGGCTACCTGGCGAGTTTCAAGAACCTGTGCGAACGCCAGGGGATCGATTTCGACGCCTACTGGCGGCAGGACTCCAGCGCCGAGGTCTATCACTTCATCGGCAAGGATATCGTCTACTTCCATGCCCTGTTCTGGCCGGCCATGCTGCATGGCGCCGACTTCCGCACGCCGACCGCGGTCAACTGTCATGGCTTCGTCACCGTCAATGGTGCCAAGATGTCCAAGTCGCGTGGGACCTTCATCAAGGCCGCGACCTTCGCCGAACACCTGAACCCGGAGTACCTGCGCTACTACTTCGCCGCCAAGCTCACGGCCGGTGTCGATGACCTGGACCTCAATCTCGAGGATTTCGCCCAGCGCGTGAACTCGGACCTGGTCGGCAAGGTCGTCAATATCGCCAGCCGCTGCGCCGGCTTCATCAGAAAGCTGGGTAACGGCCAGCTCGCATCCAGCTGTGCCGAACCCGCACTGCTCGAACGCTTTATCGACGCCGGCGAGGAAATCGCCGCGCACTACGAGAGCCGTGAGTTCGGCCGCGCCATGCGCCGGGTCATGGACTTGGCCGATGAGGCCAACACCTATATTGCCGAAGCCGAGCCCTGGGTGCTGGCCAAGCAGGACGGACGCGACCAGGAGGTGCTCGACATCTGCTCGGTCGGCATCAGCCTGTTTCGTCAGCTGATGGTCTACCTGGCCCCCGTGGTACCGGCCATGGCCGAGGATGCACGACGCTTCCTGCAGCTCGACAGCCTCGACTGGCACAGCCGAACGCAGGGACTCGAGGGCCACACCATCGCCAAATTCAAGCCCCTGATGACCCGCGTCGAAACCGATCGCATCGATGCCATGATCGAAGCATCGAAGGAGGATCTGGTGGAAGAACAGAAGCTCAAGGACAGCGCCAAAGGCCCGCTGGCCGATAACCCGATTGCCGACGAAATCACCTTCGATGACTTCGCCGGAGTCGACCTGCGCATCGCCCGCATCGCCAAGGCCGATTACGTCGAAGGCGCCGACAAGCTGCTCAAGCTGACACTGGACCTGGGCGGCGAGACACGCACTGTCTTCGCCGGTATCCGCTCGGCGTACTCCCCGGAGGCCCTTGAAGGCCATCTGACCGTTATGGTCGCCAATCTCGCGCCGCGCAAGATGCGCTTCGGGGTCTCGGAAGGCATGGTGCTGGCGGCCGGTGACGATGACGGCATCTACCTGCTGGAACCTCATTCCGGCGCCAAGCCGGGCCAACGCGTCAGTTGATGATCTCATGCACGCATCCGAGCTGATCGAGGCCGTCGACGCCGCTCTGCCGCAGACCCAATGCGGCAAGTGCGGCCATGACGGCTGTCGCCCCTATGCCGAGGCCATTGCCGAAGGCGAGGCGATCAACCGCTGCCCGCCCGGTGGCGACGAGACCCTGGCGCGTCTCGCCGAACTCACCGGGCAAACGCCGCTGGCCCTCGAGCCACCGGCCCAGTCCCCGCTGGTCGCCCGCATCCGCGAGGATGAATGCATCGGTTGCACCAAGTGCATCCAGGCCTGTCCGGTAGACGCCATCCTGGGTGCTGCCAAACAGATGCATAGCGTGATCGAAAGCGAATGTACCGGTTGCGAATTATGTGTCGCGCCCTGCCCGGTGGATTGCATCGACCTCTTGCCACACCCCGAGTGGCAGGCCGCCGACAGCGAGCCGGCACAGCGCGATTACCTGGCGAAGCGTGCCCGCCTGGGGCGCCAGCGTCACCAGGCACGCAACCGGCGCCTGGCCCGCGAAGCCGAGGAGAAAAGACAGCGCCGCCTGGAACGCCAGGCCAGGCGTGCTCAGCCCAACCAACAGCCCTCGGCCAGCTCGTCGTCCGCGAGCCAGTTGCGCACGACCCGCGTCAGCCTGGTCGCCAGTCTCAGAAAGATTGATCGACAACGCCGGGATGACAGTCTCGACGATGACACCAGAGGCGAGCTCGACCAGCGTGCCGCTGACCTCGAGACACGCCTGAACGACATCGACCGTCAACTGCAAGCCACGCCGGACGCCTCCAGCTCGAGCAGCAGCGAGCGCCAGCAACGCTTTGCCGTCAACGCCGCCGAGCAGGCCTGCCGCCGGGCTCGCCAGCAGATCGCTCATGCCGAACGCCATGGCAGCCAGGACGACGTCCAGGCTGCGCGGCAGCAACTGGAGCAGGCGCAACAGGTGCTCGACGAGGCGCGCCAGTCCCAGGCCTCTTCCACCCACTGACTGACGCCTTCCACCCACTGACGTCTTCCCGTCACCCACCCGACTTCTGGAGCCAATCTGTCATGAACGCTCAGAAACGCCACGAGATCTTCGTCAGATTGCGCGAGCACACCCCCGAGCCGACCACCGAGCTGGTCTGGCAGACGCCCTTCGAGCTATTGACCGCCGTGCTGTTATCCGCCCAGGCCACCGATGTCGGCGTCAACAAGGCCACCGCACGGCTCTTCCCGGTGGCCAATACACCGGGCGCCATACTGGCGCTGGGCCTGGATGGCCTCAAGGAGCACATCAAGACCATCGGCCTCTACAACACCAAGGCCGAGAACCTGATGAAGACCTGCCGCATCCTGGAAGACCGGCATGGTGGCAATGTCCCCCGCTCGCGGGCCGCCCTCGAGGCACTGCCCGGCGTCGGGCGCAAGACCGCCAACGTGATTCTCAACACGGCTTTCGGCGAACCCACCATTGCCGTGGATACCCATATCTTCCGCGTCTCCAACCGGACCGGCCTGGCCAGGGGCAAGACGGTCAACGAAGTCGAGCACAAGCTGTTGCGTCATGTCCCCAGGGAGTTTCGCCAGGACGCCCACCACTGGCTGATCCTCCACGGCCGCTACACCTGCCTGGCACGCAAGCCACGCTGTGGCAGCTGCGTGATCGAGGACCTGTGCGAATTCCCCGACAAGGTCGAGCCCTGACGGGCCTCACCCGCCGTTCAGCACTTGCCGATACGCCGACTGCAGTGATGGCCAGGTCCAGTCATCCGTCACCGGCGGATGCGGCCGGCTACCGGGCGACGTCAGCCAGGCTTCGAGACGGGCCACCAGTTGATCATCATCGGCATAGAGGAATGGCGCGGCATACAGCTCCGGGTAGCACAATCGATCGGGCACCAGCGGCACACAGCCCCGCCGCACCGCCTCCATGATTGCCAGCCCCTGGAACTCATGGTAGCTGGTGGAAACCACCACGGCGCCTCGATCCAGCCAGTCCTGATAGGCCGCGGCCGTCTGTGGCCCCCAGCAGACCAGTCGGTCGCCGAGCCGCTCTCGGGCCTCATCGAAGACCGCCGGCCAGTCACCAAAGCGCTGCCCCATGACCGCCACACGAAAGGACACACCGCGGGCAGCCAGTTGAAACAGGGCGGCGAAGAACGACTCGGGGTTCTTGTCATATTCCCAGCGGTGATTCCAGACGATCAGGTCGCCCGCCGTCGACCCCTGGCCGGTTGAGGTCGCGATAGGCACCGGCACCACCCGGGCGCGCCGACGCAGCGCCTCCAGTGGTTCATAGGCCGGCAGGTTCTCGGGCATGCGCTTGAGCAGGGCGCGCGCGCCATCGATGAAAGAGTCCCGGTTGTAGACGGTGTTGAACACCACCTCATCGGCCGCCAGAGCCGTATAAAGGTTCACCATCTGCGGCCCGACCCGAGAGCCTTGCGCGGACGAGGCTGGATAGGCGAACTGGTTTTCATGGAAATAGACCACCTTGCGGGCGCCGGCGAGATGCGGATACAGCCCCACCAGCGTCGCCAGATCAACCATCGAGGTCGCCAGGATGACATCATAGTGGCGTGACAGGGCCGCGCTTTCCCGCAGCATCCAGGTCAGCGGGTTGCCGCGAATCCGCCAGGGGAAATGGCGCGCGGGTAGTTCCAGTCGAGTCCAGCCGATCTCGTCCAGCCACTCCACGATCCCCTCAGCCCAGTGCTGATGACTCGCCGCCGCATAGGCGGAAAGCAAGAGTCCGCGCATCACTGCTACCTCATATCGCCGACAGATCACCGCCTGTCTCGCTGGCGCGCTGGTACGCCTCGCGGGCACGACAGCGCTCGAGAAACGCCTGCAGATTGGGCAGGGTATCGAGGCCGCCCCGCCCCTCCAGTGCCTGGATCGGGAAGCTCATCTGAATATCCGCCGCCGTGAAGGTATCCCCCGCAAACCACGGCGACTCGGCCAGGGCATCGTTCCAGAAAGCCGAAAACTCGCGGATTCGCGGAGTCAGGAAGCTGCGCTCGATCCCCTTGGCGAACTGCCGGCCCAGGGGACGCATCGGCCAGGGAACGGGAGGCTTGTCGAGTCGCGAGAACACTAGACGCATCACCAGCGGGGGCATGGCGGAGCCTTCGGCATGATGCAACCAGAAACGATAACGCTCGAGAGCCTCCGTGCCGGCTTCGGGCTTCAGCTGCCCCACGGCATCCGGATGCTCGACCAGGTACTCGAGAATGGCACCGGACTCGGCGATAACCCGATCTCCCCGGCTGGCATCGCTAATGATTGGTGCCTTGCCCAGAGGATGCACCTGCTTGAGTGAGGCCGGCGCCAGCTTGGTTTGCGGGTCGCGCTGGTAGTTAACCAGCTCGTAGTCCATGCCGAGTTCCTCGAGGCACCAGATCACCCGCTGCGAGCGCGAGCTTTCCAGATGATGCACATGAATCATGATTCACTCCTTGTTCGATGCAGCCCGCAGTCTACCGGACAACCCCGACAGCGACGAATCATCGCCCGCCAGCCGCGGTCACCTTGTCCCAAGGTCGACTTGGCCGGCTAGAATGGAAGCGTAGACTTCAATCAATGCGCCAAGACCGGCTCGGAGCAGCCCTACACGGCAGACGGGAGAGCCATGACGACGATTCACTCGACACCATGGTGGCCAACGCCGGCGGCTGCCCCGAACGGGCGAGCGGAATTCGACCTGCGAGGTAACGCATGAACACACGCCTGGCGGGACTGCCTCGCCGACAACGCCTGACCGGACTCTGGCTGCTCCTGTGTGGCGTCGCGCTGCTCGGTGGCATCGGCTTTGCCGCCTGGCTGGACCAGCGCTACCACCCCCAGGGCCTCGCCCAGTGGCTGCTCTGGTCGGGGTCATTGTCCGGCGGCATGACCCTGGTGCTGGCAGGACTGGCCCTCGAGCGCTGGTTGTTCCAGCCGCTGCGCCACCTCCATGCACAACTGGCCAGACTGGTGGCGAACCCGGATGCCGACTGCGATCAAACACCGGACGGCTGGTTGCGCGGCCTGGGGCCGGATCTGGCCAGAATACACTCTGCCTGGCGCGACGACCGTCGACGCCTCGCCGATGCCCGCGCCGAGGGAGCTTGCGATACCGCCAGGGTACTCGGTCGCTTCGAGTCGCTGCTGCAGGCCCTCAATACCCCGGTGCTGCTGTGTGATCGGCACCAGCGATTGCTGCTGATCAACCAGGCCGCGGAGAGGCTCCTGGCACCGCATCCCGGCCTGGGGCTGGGCAAACCCCTGGACCAGTTGTTGAACCTCCGGGAGTTGGACTGCCATCTGACCGCGCTGCCCGAGGATGGCAGTGCGCTGGAAGTGCCCATCACGCACGGCAACCAGCGGCTGAACGTGGAAGTGTGTCGACTGGACCAGGATCAGATGCTGTTGACCCTGAGTGATGCCGCTCAGCGGCCTCAGCGAGTCATGCCTCCCGCTGGCCAGGAGCACGCGTCACGACGGCGCATACCGCCACGTCCGGAATTTCATGACTTCGCCATTGCCGACCTGCCGCCACCCCAGGCGGATCTGGCAGACTGTCCGCTGCCGGCCCTGAACATCGTGGCCTTCGATACCGAAACCACCGGATTGGCGCTGCGCGAGGGCGATTGCCTGATCAGCCTGGGCGCCTGTCGCGTCGTCAATGGCAGACTGCGCCACACGGAGACCTTCGATCAGCTGATCGACCCGGGTCGACCGATCCCCGCTGCCAGTACTGCAGTGCATGGCCTGACGGATCAGGACGTGGCCGGACAGCCCGCCGCTGCTACGGTTCTTGCGGACTTTCATGCCTATGTGGGACATGCCGTGCTGGTCGCCCACAATGCTTCCTTCGACATGCTGGCCATTCAGCCCGACCGACATGGTCCGAGCTTCGACATGCCGGTTCTCGACACCCTCCTGCTGTCCCGAGCCCTCGACCCGGGCCTGGAGGGCCATGGGCTCGACAGCCTGGCCGAGCGTTATGCCCTGCTCTTTCCGGAGGGAGCCCGCCACACCGCACTGGGCGACGCGCGTGTCACGGCACAGCTGTGGCTGGCGCTGTTGCCGCGGCTCGAGGCACGCGGCATACACTGCCTGTCCGACGCCCTGGCATTCCAGCATGCCGGCGCTACCACCCAGGATGCCTACGCATCATGAGTGTCAGCGGTATGCAGCGACCAGGCTAGGGGCACCCAGCATCCAGCAGACGCCAGGCCGGACAGGCAAACGGAAACGGCGCCCCGCAGGGCGCCGTCCGTCGATGAAGCTCACATGGAAGCCAAAAAGCGGGCGAGTCAGTCGCGGGCCTCGAAGATGGCATCCCCCAACTCGTCAATGAAGCGTTCCGCCTTGCTGACCATCAGTGCATCGCAGGCCTCGCGGCCAGGGACCACGTCTGAACGCTCGAAGCGATGTTCGAGTGGCTCGCCACCTTCGGGGTCCGGCTTGCGGATCCAGCCGCTCACCCTGAATTGCCCGCCCATATCCTCGGACTGCGGCACAATGGTGTAACCATGATACTCGACCGACTCGCCCTCGCGAGACGTCGATCCCGCACCACCTTGCCCTTGGCCCAGCAGGCCGGATAACAACTTTTTCAGCATGGCGCTTTCCCCCTCACGTATTCATCCCCAGCGGATGGCACAGAGCCCTCCCCGGAGATGAAGGGAAAGCTCGCAACCCGATCATCAGCCCTGCTGACGCCCCTTGCCGGCCGCAATGCGCAGCCGCAGCGCATTGAGCTTGATGAAGCCCTCGGCATCCTTCTGGTCATAGGCGCCGGCATCATCCTCGAAGGTCGCGATGGACTCGTCGAACAGCGACGCATCGGACTTGCGCCCCGCCACTGTGGCGCTGCCCTTGTAGAGCTTGACGCGCACGACACCGGAGACATTGGTCTGCGTCTCGTCGATGGCCGCCTGCAGGGCGCGGCGCTCGGGGCTCCACCAATAGCCGTTGTAGATCACTTCAGCGTACTTGGGCATCAGCTCATCCTTGAGATGCGCCTCTTCGCGATCCAGGGTCAGCGATTCGATGGCCCGATGCGCCTTGAGCATGATGGTCCCGCCGGGCGTTTCATAGCAGCCGCGTGACTTCATGCCGACATAGCGGTTCTCGACGATATCGAGGCGGCCGATGCCATTGTCCCCACCCATCTGGTTGAGCTTGGAGAGGACATCATGCGGCCGCATGGGGACCCCGTCGATGGCCACGATATCGCCCTTGTCGAACGTCAGCTCGACATAGGTCGGCTTGTCCGGCGCCTCTTCCGGCGAGACGCTCCAGCGCCACATGTCTTCCTCGGCCTCGATCCACGGATCCTCGAGGTTGCCGCCCTCATAGGAGATGTGCAGCAGGTTGGCATCCATGGAGTATGGCGACTTCTTCTGCTGGGACGAGAAGTCCACCGGGATGTCATGCTCCTCGCAGTAGGCCATCAGCTTCTCGCGGGAATTGAGGTCCCATTCACGCCACGGCGCAATCACCTTGACGCCCGGCTTCAGCGCATAAGCCCCCAGCTCGAAACGGACCTGGTCATTGCCCTTGCCGGTAGCGCCGTGAGAGATGGCATCGGCGCCGGTCTGGTTGGCGATCTCGATCAGCCGCTTGGCGATCAAGGGGCGCGCGATGGAAGTGCCCAGCAAGTACTCGCCTTCATAGATGGTATTGGCGCGGAACATCGGATAGACGTAATCACGCACGAATTCCTCGCGCAGGTCCTCGATGTAGATTTCCTTGACCCCCAGCGCCTCGGCCTTGGCCCGCGCCGGCTCGACTTCCTCGCCCTGGCCGATGTCGGCAGTAAAGGTCACTACCTCGCAGTCGTATTCTTCCTGCAACCACTTGACGATGACGGATGTATCCAGGCCGCCGGAATAGGCGAGCACGACCTTCTTGACATCGGACATGCTGGGGCTCCTTTGCGCTAGAGGTTAAGGGCAACACGGCCTGAATGACGGCGCATGCCAAACGCTTCGTTGCGCTTGACCATGCCTGGCGATGCATTCAGCGGTTCCCGAGAACTGGTAAAATTCAACAGGATTGGATTATAGCGCGGCACACCTTTCGCGAATACCGGCAGCAGGACGACGCCTGCACGAAATGCTAGACTGAGGCGCTTCGGGACTCCCCTGCCCCCAGTTTTTTTCATGCCAAATTAAGGAGAGGCGCATGACCGAGGCGGTCACCCGCGAACTCATGGCGCAGCGTTTTCGCAGCTTTCTGCCGGTCGTGGTGGATCTGGAAACCGGCGGTTTCAATGCCCAGGGCGACGCCATCCTGGAAATTGCCGCTGTGACGCTGACCATGGATCCCGAGGGCAACCTGATGCCCGACGCCACCTATGCCTATCATGTCACGCCTTTCGAGGGGGCCAATGTCGAGCAGTCGGCACTCGATTTCACCGGTATTCGCCTCGACGATCCGCTGCGCAAACAGGTGGCGGTCAGCGAGACAGAAGCACTGGGCGAGGTATTTCGGCCGATTCGCAAATCCATCAAGGCCCATGGCTGCACCCGCGCCATCCTGGTGGGCCACAACGCCGCTTTCGACCATGGCTTCCTGAATGCCGCCGTGGAACGCTGTGCCATTAAGCGTAGCCCCTTCCATCCCTTTTCCAGCTTCGACACCGCCTCGCTGGCCGGGCTGGTCTACGGGCAGACCGTTCTCGCCCGGGCCTGCCGCGCCGCCGGCATCGAGTTCGACAACAGCGCCGCCCACTCGGCCCGCTACGATACCGAACGCACCGCCGAACTGTTCTGCGCCATGGTCAACCGCTACAAGGACCTCGGCGGCTGGCAACTCGCCCAACGCGAGCAAGGGGTCGAGGAGCTGTAAGCATACGAGCGGCGAGATGCGAGATGCGAGATGCGAGGGACACTGCCGCCGAAGCTCGAAGCTCGAAGCTCGAAGCTCGAAGCTCGAAGCTCGAAGCTCGAAGCTCGAAAGCAGTGTAAGTTTGTCTTGCCCCATAGCAAACACCCCCGCAGCCAGGCTGCGGGGGTGTTCTTCTTCCAGCTTCAAGCTTCCAGGCGCGAAGCGCCGCGCTTCGAGCTTCAGCCTTCCGCTTGCTCGCCGTCCTGATGCTTGGCGGCGGTTTCCTTGACCAGGGTTTCCAGCTCACCGTTTTCATACATCTCGACCACGATGTCGCAGCCGCCGACCAGCTCGCCTTCGACCCACAGCTGCGGGAAGGTCGGCCAGTTGGCGACCTTGGGCAGCTCGGCGCGGATGTCCGGGTTATCCAGCACATTGACGAAGGCGAAACGCTCGCCACAGGACATCAAGGCCTGCACGGTCTGGGCGGAGAAGCCGCATTGCGGCAGCTGGGGCGTGCCCTTCATGTAGATCAGAATGGGGTTTTCGCTGATCTGCCGCTGAATGTTCTCGACAGTAGTACTCATGTTCGTTACCTCTGGATCGCGGTGTGGACCCGTCGCCACGGAAATACCCGAGCGTACGGGTCGGCCTTGTCATGCAGCCATTCTACTGATGCAAGTCGCATTGCGCATCCCCCGAGGGCTGGCTAGGATGGGCGTCTTTGCGTGGAGCGACACCATGGCCACTCGCCATTTCCTCACCCTGCTCGACCTGAGTCCGGATGAGTCCCGCTATCTGATACAGCGTGCCATCTCGATAAAGAACAGCCTGAGGGCCCAGGGGCCGACCTATACGCCCTTTGCCAACCGCACCCTGGCCATGATCTTCGAGAAATCTTCGACACGCACCCGTGTGTCCTTCGAGACGGCCATGGCACAGTTCGGCGGGCACGCCCTGTTTCTCTCGCCGCGTGATACCCAGCTCGGCCGTGGCGAACCCATCGGCGATACCGCCCGGGTACTCTCCGAGATGGTCGATATCGTGATGATTCGCACCTTCTCTCATCAGGGAATCGAGGAATATGCTGCCGCCAGTCAGGCGCCGGTCATCAATGCCCTGACCGATGACTACCACCCCTGCCAGTTGCTGGCCGATGTCATGACCTGGACCGAACGGCGCGGCAGCGTTCGCGGCCGCACGGCCGTATGGATCGGCGACGGCAACAACATGTGTCACTCCTGGATCAATGCCGCCCGGCAATTCGACTTCCAGTTGCGCGTGGTCTGCCCCGAAGGCTACGAACCGCGGGCGGACATTCTCGACGCCGCCGGAGATCGCGTGACCATTCATCGCGATCCGATGAGCGCCGTGGAAGGTGCCGACCTGGTGACCACCGATGTCTGGGCGTCCATGGGTCAGGAAGAAGAGCAGGCCAGCCGCGAGGCGGACTTCGCCGGCTTCCAGGTCAGCGAGAGCATGCTCGACAGGGCCGCCGAGGATGTGCTCTTCCTCCACTGCCTGCCCGCCCACCGTGGCGAGGAAATCAGCGACACCCTGCTCGATGACCCACGCGCCGCGGTCTGGCAGGAAGCCGGTAACCGACTCCACGCCCAGAAGGCCCTGATCGAATTCCTGTTGCTGGGGCGTGTCGCCGAGTAGCTCGGCGCTGTCGTTCGCCCCGGCCCGGCCGGGGCGCGCCAGCACACAGACCTGCCCCTTGCATTACAGCCGCGGCGGTCAATCTCGACACTGCGGCGCTTAACGTCAAATTGTTGTCGTTTTGTGTCGATACGCGAACGCCACCCTCCCGGACACTCCTCATAGATTCACACAGGAGGTCCGACCATGAATCGCAACGTCATCCTGACCTGCGCCGTCACCGGCGCCGGCGACACCACCGCCAAGAACCCCAATGTCCCGGTCACCCCCAGGCAGATCGCCGACAGCTGCATCGAAGCCGCACGCGCCGGTGCCAGCATCGCCCATATCCATGTGCGCGATCCGCAGACCGGCGGCATCAGCCATTCCCTGGATCACTTCCGTGAAGTGATGGAACGCGTGCGCGAGTCCGACACCGATATCGTCATGAACATCACCGCCGGTGGCGGTGGCGACTGGATTCCCGACACCGAGGACCCCACCCGCGGCGGCCCGGGCACCGACATCCAGACACCGACGCAGCGTCACGAGCCGGTCGGCGAGCTGCTTCCGGAGCTGTGCACCCTGGACTGCGGTAGCCTCAACTTCAGTGACATGGTCTACATCAACACCGCCGACTGGCTGCGCGAACATGCCCGTCTGGTACAGGCCGCCGGCGTCAAGCCCGAGCTCGAGTGCTTCGATCTCGGCCATATCTGGTTCGCCCGCCAGCTCCAGCAGGAAGGACTGATCGATGGCGACCCGCTCTACCAGCTGTGCCTGGGCATTCCCTGGGGCGCCGAGGCCGATACCGAAACCATGCTGGCCATGCGCAACAAGTTGCCGGCGGGCGCCAACTGGGCCGCCTTTGGCATCGGCCGCCAGCAGATGCCGATGGTCGCGCAGGCCGCGTTGCTCGGCGGCCATGCCCGCGTCGGCCTGGAAGACAACCTGATGCTGAAGAAAGGCGTCCTGGCCACCAACGGCGAACTCGTCGACAAGGCCTCCGGTATCATCGATGGCCTGGGAGGGCGCATCATGACGCCGGCCGAGACCCGCGCCCACCTCGGATTGCGCGACCCCGACACCGGTCGGATCGCCGGAGGTGACGCATGAGCCAGCAACTCACCGTGATCGGTACCGGCGTCATCGGTAACGGCTGGATCGCCCGCGCCCTGGCCAATGGCTGGGATGTCGTCGCCTTCGATCCTGCCGAAGGCGCTGAGGCAAGGACCCGCGCCTTCGTTGCCAACGCCTGGCATGCCCTCGAGAAAGACGGCCTGCCCGCAGGCGCCTCAGCGGATCGCCTGCGCTTCATGCCGAGCCTGGAAGAAGCCGTTGCCGGCGCCGACCTGATTCAGGAAAACGTCCCGGAGCGCCTGTCGCTCAAGCAGGAGATCCTGGCGGCCGTCGATGCGGCTGCCGACGCCCGGGTGGTGATCGGCTCCTCCACTTCGGGCTTCAAGCCGACCGACTTGCAGCGCGACTGCCGCAAGGCGCCAGGCCGCGTCATCGTCGCCCACCCCTTCAATCCGGTCTACCTGCTGCCGCTGGTGGAGCTGGTGGGGGGTAACGCGACTCAGGCCACTCACATCGAGCAGGCCCGGACGCTCTACCAGTCGCTGGACATGCGTCCACTGGTGGTACGACGCGAGATCGAAGGGCACATCGCCGACCGCCTGATGGAAGCCTTGTGGCGTGAGGCCCTGCACCTGGTCAATGATGGCGTGGCCACCACCGAGGAAATCGACGCCGCCGTGGTCTATGGCTGCGGCCTGCGCTGGTCGTTGATGGGTACCTTCCTGACCTTCCATCTGGCGGGCGGCGAACAGGGCATGCGCCACATGCTCGAGCAGTTCGGCCCGGCGCTGAAGTTGCCCTGGACAAAGCTGGAAGCACCGGAGCTGAGCGATGAACTGATCGACAGGGTCGTCGAGGGCTGTGAACATCAAGCGGGAGGCCGTCCGGTGGCCGAGCTCGATCGGCGGCGCGACGACTTCCTGGTGGAACTGCTGGCCCTGACCCGCAAGTACTGGCCGGAGGCCGAGGGCCTCGAAGGACGCATATGATGAAACTGCTGGATCTCCAGGTACCCCACGACTGGGTCGACTACAACGGCCACATGAACGACGCCGAATACGCCCGGGTATTCTCCCTGGGCGTGGAGGCGCTGATGGACACCATCGGCCTCGACGAGGCCGGCCGGCGTCAGCATGGCTATACGCTTTACACCCTGGAGACGCACCTTTGCTATCGTCGCGAGGCGCACGAAGGTCAGTCGCTGTGCCTTGAGGTAATGCTGCTGGAGCGGGATGCCAAGCGGTTGCATGTGTTCTTCGAGATGTACGACGCCGAGCGTACCTTGCTGGCCACCAGCGAGCAGATGCTGATGGGGATCGATGTCGAGGCCGGTCGACCGGCGCCCTTCCCGGCACCCATCGACGCCGCCATCGGGGCACTGCCGAGTGCCGAGCCCGAGGCCTGGCCGGAACAGGCAGGGCGTCGCATCGGCTTGCCACCGGCCAAGCGTTGAGCCGAGACATCACGGCCCCACATGCCAGAACGGCCGACCCCATGATGCAGCGTGACAGCTTTCGCCGCCGCTTCGAGCGCGGCCTCGACGCCCTTGCCGGGCTGCCGATGGAGGCGGCCCGGAAGCGCTACGATGCACTCTGCACGAGCTTTGCGCCCGCCGACCCCACCGGCATGACGTTTCGCGACGAGTACATCGCCGCTGTCGGCGTACGACGCTTCCACCCTGCCCGCATTGCCGAGGCTTCCCCCATCCTCTATGCCCACGGCGGCGGCTGGAACCTCGGTTCACCGCGCAGTCATCACGGCATCGCCGCCGACCTGGCCGAACGGCTGTGCCGCGAGGTGATCAGCGTCGACTACCGATTGGCCCCGGAAGCCGGCTACGCCGAGGCCCTCGACGACTGTCGTCGCGTCGCCGAGGCCTGCTCGCCCACAGCCCTGGTCGGCGACAGCGCCGGCGGACGACTGATCATGGATGTCTCACGGCAGTCGCACTGGCACGGCATACTGGGCCTGATCTACCCACCAGCAGGTCGCCCGACAGCGGCCAGCCTGGGGCCTGACGCCCCGCTGCTGACGCGGGACGATATCCTGGCGCTGTGGGAGAGCATCGCCGACGAGATACCGATGTCGGATGCCACCTCGGCCCCCGGAGAGTCCATCGAAGTGCTGGCAGTGGAACATGATCCCCTCACCGTCCCCCTGGAGCGCGCCGTGGCAGACTGGCGTCGCGACGGCGCCGACATCGGCTACCGCTGTGCCCCGGACATGCTGCATGGCGCACTGCATGCCCATGCCGAACTGGCCTCGATACACGATGCCTGGCGGGATTTCTGTCGGGGCCTGGAACAACACTTATCGAGGACATAAACGAAAGCGGCCTACCCTTTTCGGGTTTGCCGGGGTGACTGGCCGTAACGACCGCGAAATGCCCGCGAAAAACTCGAACTCGACCCGAAGCCGCACGCCAGCGCTACCGCCAACACATCGAGGTCGGTCTCCTCGAGCAGGTAGCGAGCGCGCTCCAGCCGCAATCCCAGGTACCAGTCACGCGGCGACTGCCCCAGCTCGCGTTCGAAGAGTCGCTGCAGCTGACGTAGCGAGACGCCACTGAGTCGCGCCACTTCTGTCAGGCTCAATGGAAATTCGAGGTGCTGTTCCATCACATCGACCGCCTCGACGAGATGGCGACGATGCGTGCCGAGCCGACGGGCCAACGTCATGCGCTGCTGGTCATGGCGGGTACGAATGCGCTCGTGCACCAGCTGTTCCGAGACATCGATGGCCAGCTGGTTGCCATGGCGCCGGGCGATCACGTCCAGCGCCATGTCCATGGCCGCCGCGCCCCCGGCACAGGAGAAGCGCCGACGCCCGAGCTCGAACAACTCGTCCGAGGTCGCGATGGCCGGAAAGCGCTCCTGAAAGGCCGGCAGGCTCTCCCAATGGAGGGTGACGCACTCGCCTTCCAGCAAACCGGCCGCGGCGAGCACAAAGCAACCGGTGTCGAGACCGCCCAGCACGCAGCCCGACTCGTTGAGCCGATGCAACCAGCGCATCAGGGCTCGACTCAGGCAGGACTCGGGGTCGAAGCCGCTGCACACCGCCAGTGAAGGGAGGTGGTGGACCGCCTCGATGGACTGGTCAGCCAGCAGCGTCATGCCGTTGGAGGCCGTCACCGGCTCGCCATCCTGACTGAGCAGCGTCCAGTCAAAGAGGGGCCGGCCGCTGATTCGATTGGCAATCCGCAGTGGTTCGACCGCGGAAAAGAAGGCCATCATCGAAAAACGTGGCAGCAACAGAAAACCGACGAGCTCCGGCGCGGGTCCGTTGTAATCGAGGCGCATGACGGCAAGCCAAGGAGGTGAAGGGGCCGGTCATGATGACCGGCCGGCCACTGTCGGGCAAGCTTGCCTCAGTCGAACTGCGCTTCGACCGCCTCGATGGCGGAACGCCCATCACGCGCCTCGACACCCTCGAGCCAGGCCGCCACGGTATCGTGGTTGGCCGCGATCCATTCGCTGGCCACCTCATCGGCGGGCCGCTCCTCGTGACTGTAGGCATGCACCCAGTCGTTCTGATCGGCGGTGTCCACCACGTATTGGGTCATGAAACGGTGCACATCGGCATCCCGGTCCTTCAGATCGTCCGGCACCACGGTCCAGACCGTGCTCTCGATCTCCGCCACACCGGCATCATCGGCATCCTCGAGATAGACGAGATCGAAGCTGACGTTCATCCAGTGCGGTTCCCAGCCGACGAAGGTCACCCATTCGTCGTTGCGCATCTTCTGCTCGGCCTGGGCCAGCATCGCCGCCGTGGAACTCTCGCGCAGGTTCCAGTCGCCCAGATCGGCAAGATCCTCATCGATGGCCTCACCGATGGCGGTATTGATGCCGGTGCCAGCTTCGATGCCCAGAATGGTGCCGTCGAAACGCTCGCGGTGCTCATTCAGGTCCGCCACCGTCTCGATGCCCGCCTCGTGCACATAGCGCGGCACCACCAGACCCGAGATGGCGCCCTGGATATTGGCGACGGCTTTTTCCACCTTGCCGTCGGCCACCAGTGGCTCGACCATCTCGGTCTGCACCGGATACCAGCCCCCCAGGTAGGCTTCCAGATCACCCTCGGCCACGCCATTGAGGATCACGCTCACCGCCAGGTCATTCTGCCGGGTCTCGTAGCCCATGGCCTCCAGCAACTGGGCGGCGATTTCGGACTTGACGGTAACCCCCGGCCAGGGCGGTACACCGAAGCGAACTTCATCGAGATCGGCCTGGGCCATGGGCGCGGCCAGGGAAGTCAGCGCCAGGGTGGCGCCCAGCAGGTGGCAGCGGTGATGCGACATCGGCATGGTAATCTCCTGTTGCTTGGGTAACCTTCACAGTCTGACGCCTTTCATCAGGGCGACTTTTCACAAGTCGCCCCATAGGCGACACAATGCGACATAACGAATACTTCTTGCGTCCCTTGCACGGCCATTGCAAAGGAAGCGTTCCGACCTACAATCGTCACTGCTATCCGATCATCCCCGATGCCCACCGGCCAGGTTTGTCGTCCATGCGCCTACAACCCCAGGTTCCCGAGCCGGAATCCATCGGCTTCTTGCTGCTGCCGCGCTTCGCCATGGTGGCGTTCTTCTCGGCCATCGAGCCGTTGCGCATCGCCAACCGCATCAGCGGTCGCACCTTGTTCCACTGGGACGTGATCAGTCGCGATGGCGGCCCTGTTACCGCCTCCAACGGCATGCCGCTTGCCGCCACCTGGTCGTTGCAGAAGGCACCCGAGACCCCGAGCCTGGCGGTCTGCGCCAGCTTCGCTCCGGAGCAAGCCCTCGACACCGAACTGCTGGAATGGTTGCGGGCTCGCTCCCGAGCCGGCTGCGTCCTGGGCGGCATGGACACGGGCTGCTTCGCACTCGCCGCCGCCGGCCTGCTCGATGAGCAGACCGTGACCCTGCACTGGGAGTCCCTGCCCGCCTTTCGCGAGCGCTTCCCCGGGATCGAGGCGGTCGAGTCGCTCTACGAGATATCGGCCGAAGGATTTTCCTGCGCCGGCGGCAGCTCGGCCATCGACATGAGCCTGGACCTGATCGCCCGTCGACACGGCGACGAACTGGCCGGCCAGGTGCGTGAACAGCTCGTCCACGACCAGGGCCGCCTGCCTGCCAGCCGGCAGCGCCACATCGCCCGGCCGGCCAATGATGTGGACCCTGGGCTCCATCGAGCCATTGTGTTGATGGAGACTCACCTGGAGGCCCCACTGGGCATCCAGGCACTGGCCGATGAGCTCGGGCTTTCCTGGCGACGGCTCGAGCGTCTCTTCGCTCGCCACCTGGGCCAGACGCCGTTGCATTTCTACCAGGAACGTCGCCTGGCTCATGCCCACCAGTTACTGATCGATACTCGTCACGGCATCATGGACATCGCCCTGGCAAGCGGCTTCGCCTCGGCCTCCAGCTTCACCCGGGCCTTCCGCAGGCGCTACGGCCTGACACCCAGCCAGCTGAGGAGACGCTGACTCGAGACGAATTGTCGAATCGTGCATAGTCGATGTCGAATCATGTCGCATGGCGTTGCCTGTCGGTTGGCATCCTGAGCCGCATCATCACGCTGCCATCTCAGGAGATGCCCCATGACCGACACCGAACTGCCACGCACGCCGGATTACGACGCCTGGCCGATCGACGCCGATCTCGACGCCGTCTCCTTCACCCCGCGACTGGTCACGGTGCGCTGGAGCGACGGCCGGGTCAGCCGCTACCACGGCATCTGGCTGCGCGAGAACGCCGCCGACGACACCACCATCAACCCCGCGACCCGGGAACGCATCCTGGACCTCTCCACCCTGCCCGCCTGGCCGGAGGTCGAAGGCGCCGAGATCGACGACAGCGGCGCGCTGTGCGTGGACTTCGCCCCCGAGGATCGCCGCCTGCGCTTCCACCCCGGCTGGCTGCGCGCCCACGACTACGACAATGCCAGTGATCCCGAAGCGCCGCTGGTGCCGGTGACGACCTGGCAGGGCGGCCCGGAGGCCGGCCCCGACACCCTGGACGCCACTGGCCTGCTCGATACCGATGCGGGCGACGACGCCGAAGAAGCGATCCTCGCCCCGGCCCTGGAGAGCGTACTCGGCAAGGGGCTGGTACGGCTGCGCAATCTACCGACCGAACCCGGCTCGCTGGAAGCTATCGCCCGGCGTATCGGTCCGGTGCGTCCCACCAACTTCGGGCAACTGTTCGACGTCAAGGCCAAGCCGGACCCGGACTCCAACGCCTATACCTCCATCGCCCTACCGCCCCACGTGGACCTGCCGACCCGCGAGTACCACCCAGGCCTGCAGATGCTCCACTGCCTGGAGAACAGCGTGGAGGGCGGCCAGGCGGTGATGCTAGACGGCTTCGCCGTGGCCGAGGCGCTGCGTGACCGTCACCCCGAAGCCTGGTCGACGCTTACCCGGGTGCGCTGGTGCTACGCCAACACCGCCAGGACCACCGACTACGTGTGGTACGAGCCGATGATCCGTCTCGACGCCCGGGGCGAGCTGCTCGAGGTGCGCATCGCCGATTTCCTGCGCGGCCCGCTGCAGACGGCCTTCGAAGACGTGGAGCCGGCCTATGAGGCACTGATGACACTGCAGCGCCTGCTGCGCGACCCGGCCTTCGCCATCCGCTTCACCTACGCGCCCGGCGATCTGGTGATCTTCGACAACCGCCGCCTGTTGCACGCCCGTGACGCCTTCGAAGGCGCCAGCGGCCACCGCTGGCTGCAGGGCTGCTACATGGAGCGCGACGAGATCCGCTCGCGTTACCGCATGATCCAGCGGACACGGCGCCAGCGTCGTCTCACCACCGATGCCTGAGAAGCGACTAATGCTCGGCACCCCTGCCGCCGACATCGACCTTGGCTGAGCGTCCCGCCGGCCGCTTTCAGCCGCGTTCAGCGGTCACACTGGGCGCCTCCCCGAATCTCGCCCGGTAGGCCCGGGAAAAGTGCGCCAGGTGCGCGAAACCGGTGGCCAACGCCGCCTCGGTGACCCGACAGTGGCTGGCGGCCAGCAGGCGCTGGGCCTGGTCGAGCCGCATGCCCAGGTAGCATTGCTTGGGCGTCTCGCCGAAATGGGCCATGAAGCGCCGCGTCAACTGGCGCTGTGACTGTCCCACCAACCGGCAGATCTCGGGAATGGGCAGCGCCTGGGCCAGGTTCGCCTCCATGACCGCCAGGGCTCGCAGCACGCTGCGCGGCAAATGCGCATAGCGCTCGTCCCGACTCGGCGAAGGGTCATCATCACCGCGCTGGTGCACCAGTTGACGGCCCACCGCATTGGCCAGCGCCGGTCCATAGAGCCGTTCCATCCAGGCCAGCATCATGTCGATGCTCGCCGACCCGCCCGATCCGGTCAGCCGGGACGCATCGAGCTCGAAGCGTGCCTGGCTGACCCTGAGCTGCGGGAATTCGCGTCGAAACGCCGGTACGCTTTCCCAATGCATCGCGACCCGATGCCCTTCCAGCACGCCCGATCGCGCCAGGATGAAGGGGGCCGTGTCCAGTCCCCCCAGCCAGCCGCCATGGGCCGCCACTCGCCTCAGCACGGCAAGATCCTGCCCGCGGATAGTCGCCTCCGCCGCATAGGAAGACACCACCATCAGATGCGCGTCATCGGCCACGGCATCGAGCTCGCCATCGACATCGATGCCCACGCCGTTACTGGCCACCAGCCCTTCTCCATCGGCAGACAACAGCCGCCAGGCAAACAGGTCCCGGCCGAAACGATTGGCCACACGCAACGGCTCCAGCAGACAGAACAGACTCAGCATCGAGAACTTGGGCACCAGCCAGACATCCAGGGTGTGCTCCGCTTCCTCGGGCGCCAGCAGCGGCGGAGAATCCGGTCTCGGATAGGGCCAGGCGTCGGTAAACTCACTCATTATGGCCAAAAATATCAAATATAGGGCGAATTTATGCAAATGGTAGCGGCACAGCGGCGTTAGGGTAAAGCCAGTCGCGCATCGGCGCCGGTGGCGACACTTCGTCACGGTCCACGCAATACCCGGAGATAGATCGTCATGACCGCAAGCGGCAAGCTGTGGCTGTCCTCGGATGGACAGCGCCTGAACCTCGACACCCAGGGCCAGACCCGCGAATTCGCTGCTCTCTGGCTGCGCGAACGCGCCCCCGATTCCACCACCCTGGATCCCCGCACCGGCCAGCGCCTGATCGAGGCCGCCGAGCTGCCTCTCGACCTGGCCCTGGAAAGCGCCGAACTTAGCGGCGAGCATGTAGCGCTGCGTTTCAGCGATGGCCACGCCACCGACTTTTCGCTCGAGGAACTCGTCGAGGCCAGCACCGAGATCGCTACCAGCGTGCCCGGCCGTACTCTCTGGGATGCCAGCCTGGCCGAGCCGCCCAGAGCGGACTTCGCGGCCGCTCGCCAGGACGATGCCGCCCTGCTCGACATGCTCGAGAACCTGCATCGTTTCGGCTTCGTGCTGGTCTCGGGCGTGCCCACCGAAGAAGACGGCATGCAGGCCCTGATCGACCGTATCGGTCCCCTGCGCCGCACCAACTGGGGCGGCATCGCCGACGTCAAGTCGGTGGCCAACGCCTATGACCTGACCATGACCCAGCGTGGGCTCGAGCCGCACACCGACAACCCCTACCGCGATCCGATTCCCGGCTACATCTGGCTGCATTGCCTGACCAATGCCGCCGACGGCGGTGCAAACACCCTGGTCGACGGCTATCAGGCGGCGCTGACGCTCAAGGCACGCGACCCCGAGGCCTTCGACTGCCTGACCCGTGTCGCCCCGGGCTTTCTCTACCATGACGACACCACGCGCCTGGAAGGTGAGGGGCCGCTGATCGAACTCGACAGCCACGGCCGCCTGGCACGCGTGCGCTTCAACAACCGCACCGAACGTGTCGATGCCCTGTCGGCCGATGAACTCGAGCGCTACTACGCCGCACGCCGGGCCTTCTACCACCTGATCACCTCGGACGAGCTGACCGTTCACCTCAAGCTCGACCCCGGCCAGATGTTGATCATGGACAACTATCGCCTGCTGCACGGGCGACGCGCCTACCAGCTCGCCGGCGGCGTTCGCCATCTGCGCCAGGGCTACGTCGACCGCGACAGCACGACCAGCCGACGCCTCGTGCTCCGCCGACAGCTCTCCGGCCAACCATCAAAGGAGGCCAGCGCATGAACCAGGCCAGTTTCCGACGTTTCGACGAAAGCCGGCTCGACGAGTGGCACTTGATAGACGCCCGCTTCCGTGACTACCAGGCCGACGCCCCGCGCCGCGTGCTCGACCATCTGCATCGGCTGGCCGGGGACCACCACGGCTACCCGGTGGATCGCTTCGAGCACAGCCTGCAGACAGCGACCCGCGCCCTGCGTGACGGTGCCGACGAGGAAATGGTGGTGTGCGCCCTGCTGCATGACATCGGCGACGACCTGGCACCGGCCAATCACGCCGAGATCGCCGCGGGCATCCTCGAGCCATTCATCGATCCCTTGAATGCCTGGATGATTCGCCACCACGAACTCTTTCAGGGGTTTCATTACCGTCACTTCTTCGGCCAGGATCGCCACGCCCGGGAGCAGTTTCGCGACCATCCGGCCTATGCGCGCACGGTGCGCTTCTGTGACCACTGGGACCAGGCGAGTTTCGATCCCGACTACGACACCCTGCCACTCGAGCACTTCGTGCCCATGGTCGAGCGCGTCCTGAGCCGTCCGCCCTTCGGTGGCCTGCCCGATCCGATCGAGGAGAATTCGCCGCGATGACTTGCGCCCAGCGACTGATTCAACTGCTCGAGGCCTACGGCGTCGAAACCGCCTTCGGCATCCCCGGCGTGCACACCATCGAACTGTACCGTGCCCTCGGCGAAAGCCGGCTGCACCACGTCACGCCGCGTCACGAACAGGGCGCCGGTTTCATGGCCGACGGCCATGCCCGGGCGAGCGGCCTGGCCGCTGCCTGCTTCATCATCACCGGTCCCGGCATGACCAATATCGCCACCGCCATGGGGCAGGCCCTGGCCGACTCGGTGCCGATGCTGGTGATCTCCAGCGTCAACCAGCGCGCCAGCCTGGGGCGTGGCCAGGGGCGCCTGCACGAGATGCCCCACCAGCGCGAGACGCTGGCCGGCGTCAGTCTGTTCAGCCACACCCTGCACGACCCCGAGGCGCTTCCGGAGGTCATGGCCCGTGCCTTCTCGATATTCCACAGTGCCCGCCCCGGCCCCGTGCATATCGAGATCCCCCTAGACGTGATGGGCGCCCCGGTATCCGACGAGCCCATCACGCCGACCCGCGCCTACCCGCCGGCACCGGCTCCCGAGGCACTGGCACGAGCCGCCGAGTGGCTCGGCGCGGCTTCGCGTCCCATGGTCCTGCTCGGCGGCGGCACCGCCGACGCGGCGGACGCAGCCCGCGCCCTGGTCGAACGACTCGATGCCCCGACCTTTACCACCATCAACGCCAAGGGCGTGCTCGGGCTCGACCATCCGCTAGACCTGGGCGCCACTGCCAGCCTGCCCGCGGCCCGTCGGCTGGCCCGCGAGGCCGACGTGGTACTGGCCATCGGCACCGAGCTCGGCGAGACCGACTACGATCTGGTGTTCGATGGCGGCTTCGTCCTCGACGGTCGCCTCATTCGCATCGATATCGACCCCCAGCAGCTCGGCCGCAACCAGGCCGCCGACCTGGCCCTGCTCGCCGAAGCCGGCCAGGCCATGGCGGCGCTCGCCGAACGACTGTCCGAGTCGACGCAACGCGACGGTGCCGGACGCGCCGAGGCCGTGCGCCGAGCCCTGGCCCTCGACGAGGATGCCGAGGTGGCCCCCTACGCACCGCTCTTCGCCATCCTGCGCGAGGTACTGCCGGACGCCATCCTGGTCGGCGATTCCACCGGCCCGGTCTACGCCGGCAACTTCCTGGCCTCGCTGCCGGTCCCGCGCCGCTGGTTCAACGCCGCCACCGGCTTCGGCACCCTCGGCTACGGCCTGCCCGCCGCCCTGGGCGCCGCCCTGGCCCGGCCGGAACAACCGGTGGTCGCCCTGGTCGGCGACGGCGGCCTGCAGTTCGTGCTCGGCGAGCTGGGCACCGCCCGCGACCTCGGCCGCCCCGTGGCAATCGTGATCTGGAACAACGACGGCTACGAAGAGATCCGTCGTTACATGGCCATGAGCGAGATCCCGAAGCTCGGTGTCGATCTGGCCGCCCCCGACTTCCAGGCCCTGGCGCAGGCCTTCGCCTGTCGCCACCTCGGCGTGACCGACCCGGCGAGCCTGCACGACGCCCTCGGCCGCCTCGATGAAGCGAGTTCTCCATTGATCATCGAGGTCGATGCCACCGCCTGGATCGCCTCGCTCTGACGGCTCGTCACCTCGACCGAATCACTCTGAGGAGGAGATGACTGTCTCATCCTCCCTGCAAAGGGAAGCATTGATATATGAAAACGCATACCACGACCCTGACCATGACCCTGATCGCCGGCCTGACCCTGGCCGGCCCCGCCACCGCCACCGATCGCGACGATCAGCTGCGCCTGGTCGTGCCGCCCTGGCCCGGCGTGACCGTCAAGAGCGAGATCTTCGCCCAGCTCATCGAGCCGCTGGGCTATACCACCAGCAAGCAACAGCTCAGCTCGACGGTCGGCTACAACACCCTGCAGACCGGCGACAGCGATGCCTTTCTCGCCGGCTGGATGCCGGCACAGCAGGAGAGCTACGACGCCGCCATGGAGGCCGATGCCATCGTCGACCTGGGCAACAACGTCAACGGTGCCCGCATGGGCTTCGCGGTACCGGAATACGTCTACGAGGCGGGCATCACCAGCGCCGAACAACTGGCCGACCCCGCGGTGGCCAAGCGCTTCGACAAGACCGTCTACAGCATCGAGAGCGGCTCCACCGTCACCGACATGCTGAACCAGGCCATCGAGGCCGACACCTACGGGTTGGGTGACTGGGAAGGCATGTCCTCGTCCACGCCCGGCATGCTCAGCGAGGTCGAGGCCGCGGTCGACGAGGACCGCTGGATCGTCTTCTACGGCTGGACGCCCCACTGGATGGTGCCGGAATACAACACCCGCATCCTCGACGACCCCGAAGGCGTCTATGGGGCCGACAACGGCCGCAGCGACGTCAAGACCATCGTCGCCACTTCCTACGCCGAGGCCAACCCCAACCTGACCCGGCTGCTCGACCAGTTCGTGATCAGCGCCGACGAGCAGAGTGAATTCATTCGCGACTACAGCCTCAAGGAGCGCAAGCTGGAAGCCGTGGCCCACGATTGGCTGGCGTCCCACCCCGAGCGAGTCGCCGAATTCCTCGAGGGCGTCGAGACCCGCGACGGCGGCAATGCGCTCGATGCCGTGGAGGCCAGCCTGTGACGACACCTCGTGACGAGGAAGCCATGCAGCGCCGCGACCTGGCCGCCGCCTACCGGCTGGTCGCACTGGACGGCATGGATGACGGCATCTCGACGCATATCTCGGCACGGCTATCCGGCGAGCGCTTCCTGCTCAACGCTTTCGGCCTGCGCTTCGACGAGGTACGTGCCGACAACCTGGTCACCGTCGACGCCGAGGGCGAGATCCTCGACGACCCGACCGGGCTCGGCATCAATCCCGCCGGTTTCACCATCCACAGTGCCATCCATGCGGCGCGTCCCGAGGTCGCCTGTGTACTGCACACCCACACGGTCGCCGGCGTCGCCGTTTCCTGCCTCAAGGAAGGCCTGCTGCCGCTGAACCAGTGGGCGATGCAATTTCATGACCGGCTCGGTTATCACGACTATGAAGGCATCGCCCTGGACCTCGACGAACGTCGACGGCTGACCGCCCATCTCGGTCGCCACATGGCGATGCTGCTGCGCCAGCACGGCCTGCTGACCTGCGGACGCAGCGTGGGCGAGGCCTTCCTGCGCATGCGCGACCTGGAACGCAGTTGCCAGGCCCAGCTGGCCGCCCAGGCCACCGGACGCCCCTTGCGTCAGGCCAACCCGGAATTGTGCGAGCACGTCGCCCGCCAGTACGAGGCATGGGCCGCCAGCCCGCAGGGCACCGACCTCGCCTGGCAGGCCGAACGCCGCCGCCTGCCAGCCGATGACACTTCCCCTCAGGCCACCTAGCGAGACTTTCATGCGTTATTCCCGACTGACCGACCGTATCGCTGGCGAAGGCGCCGCGGCCTGGGACATCCATAACCGGGCCTTGGCCCGACAGGCTGCCGGCGAAGACATTACCGTGCTGTCGGTGGGCGACCCGGACTTCGACACGCCGGCGACGATCGTCGAGAGCGCCGTGGCCAGCCTGCGTGACGGCGCCACCCATTATCCCGACGTTCAAGGCAAGCACGGCCTGCGCGATGCCATCGCCGAGCGCTACCGCCGGCACGGCGTCGAGGCCGACCCCGAGCGCATCATCGTGATGGCCGGGGCCCAGTGCGGGCTCTACGCCGTGGCCCAGTGCCTGCTCGACCCGGGCGACGAGGTCATCGTGCCCGAGCCCTGCTATGTCACCTACGAGGCAGTATTGCGCTCCACCGATGCCACCATGGTACGCATCCCGCTACGCGGCGATGCCGGCTTCCGCCTCGACCCGGCCGATATCGAGGCGGCGATCACCCCGCGCACCCGGGCGATCATGCTCAACAGCCCGCACAACCCCACCGGGCAGCTCATCGACGCCGACACCTGGCACGCCATCGCCGAGCTCTGTCGCCGCCATGATCTGTGGCTGATCTCCGACGAGGTCTACGCCAACCTGATCTTCGAGGGCGAGCACCAGTGCGCTGCCGCCCTACCCGGCCTGGAGGATCGCAGCGTGGTGATCGACAGTCTCTCTAAGTCCCACGCCATGACCGGCTGGCGACTGGGCTGGGTGCTCGGTCCCCGGGAGCTGATCGAGCACCTCGGCAACCTGGCGCTGTGCATGCTCTACGGCTGCCCGGACTTCATCCAGGACGCCGCCCGGGACGCCCTGACCCGACAGGCCCCGGAACTCGAGACCATGCACCAGGGCTATCGAGCCCGACGCGATGCCGTCTGCGCGGCCCTGGCGGACTGTCCGACCGTAGAGGTCATCCCACCGGCGGCGGGCATGTTCCTGATGGTCGATATCCGCGCCACCGGTCACTCGTCCCAGGCCTTCGCCGACCGACTGCTCGATGAACACGGCGTGTCGGTGCTGTCCGGCGAGGCCTTCGGCCCCTCCGCCGCCGGCTTCGTGCGCCTGAGCCTGACCGTCGACGAGGCCCGCCTGACCGATGCCTGCCAACGCCTGGCCCGCTGTGCCGAGACGGCACGCGACGGCGCCGGCCTCCTTTCCACCGTCCAATGACTCGCCTATGACATCATCGCTCGACGATCACACTCCGCAAGCTACCGCCGCCCCGGCGGTGCAAGCGCACCACCTCGTCAAACGCTATGGCGACCTCGAGGTGCTGCGCGATGTCTCCCTCGACGTTCCCGAGGGCAGCGTTACCTCCATCATCGGCGCCAGCGGGTCCGGCAAGAGTACCCTGCTGCGCTGCCTCAACCTGCTAGAACGCCCTGACCAGGGCGACCTGGCGATTGCGGATGAGACGATCCAGTTCGACCGCAATTCCCAGGGCGACGTCGTCGGCCTTAACCGGCGCCAGCTGCAGCGGCTGCGCGCCAAGGTCAGCATGGTCTTCCAGCAGTTCAACCTGTGGCCGCACTTCAGCGTGCTCGGCAACGTCACCGAGGCCCCGATGCGGGTACAGGGGCTATCGCGCCGACGCGCCACCGAGGTGGCCGAGCACTACCTGGCGCGTGTCGGCATGGCCGACAAGCGCGATGCCTACCCGGCGTTCCTGTCCGGCGGCCAACAGCAGCGCGTGGCCATCGCTCGCGCGCTCGCCATGGAGCCACGCCTGCTGCTGTTCGACGAGCCGACATCGGCGCTGGACCCGGAACGCGTCAACGAGGTCCTCGGCGTGATCCGCGACCTGGCCGGCGAAGGCCGCACCATGGTGCTGGTCACCCACGAGATGGCCTTCGCCCGGGAAGTCTCCGACCAGGTCGTATTTCTCGATCGCGGCGTCATCGGCGTCGCCGGTCCCCCTGGAGAGGTCTTCGACGACCCGCGCTGTCGGCGCTTCGCGGCTCCCGCCGCCTGATCGGCCACAGTCCCCACTTTCGAACAACGAGTCAGGAGAACACCATGCAACGCACCCTCATCCCCGCCATCGCGCTTTCCATCGTCAGTCTCGGCGGTACCGCCCAGGCCGCCGAGCCCCTGCAGATCGGCATTTCTGCCGAGCCCTACCCCCCTTTCACCTACACCTCGTCCGAAGGCGAGTGGACCGGCTTCGAAGTGGAACTGGGCATGGCCATCTGCGAGGCCATGGAAACCGAGTGCGAGATCAAGCCCACCGGCTGGAGCGGTATCATCCCCTCGCTCAAGGCCGGGCGCATCGACATGATCATGAACTCCATGTCGATCACCAAGGCCCGCCAGAAGGTCATCGACTTCACCGATCCCTACTACTTCACCCCTGGTGCTTACGTGGCCGCCGGCGACCAGGAGCTGAGCCTTCCCGAAGGGCTGGACGGCCTGGTACTGGGCGTGCAGAGCGCCACCACCAACGCCACCTATGCCCGCCGCGCCCTGCGTGACACCGGCGTCGATATCCGCCTCTACGACCAGGCCGAGCAGGTCAACCGCGATCTGCTCTCCGGCCGCCTGGACGTGATCCTGGCCGACAAGATCGCCATGAACGAACTGGTCGAGCGCGACGAGGCCGAAGGCTTCGAGATCAAGGGCACCGCACCGCACCATGAAGCCTATGGCGAGGGCGTCGGCATCGGTATCCGAAAGGCTGACGACGACCTGGAGGCCAAGCTCAACGCGGCCATCGAAAAGGTCCAGCAGGATGGCACCTGCACCCGACTTTCCGAGTCGTACTTCGGCACCGACGTCTGCACCGGCTGAGTACCATCGATTGCCATCGTGATTCGAACCACCGGGCGGTGACGCTGTCCGGCGGCTTCGCCATGTCCATGCAAGGATGTCAACGCAAGTGTGACACGGTACGCGCCGGTCGATCCCCGAAGAGACCGTGCGACGTTATTCCGTCCCGGCGCGCACTCCGTGTCTTCTAAGGTGCTTTTCGACCATGAACAACCTCTCGCAAGAAGGCTTGGCCGACTGGTCCGGTCCCATCTTACAGGGCGCGCTGACGACCCTCGAGATTGCCGTACTGGCCTATGCCATCGGCCTGCTGCTCGGCCTGATCGGCGCCAGCGCGCGCCTCAGCCCCTGGGCACCGATACGCGGCCTGGGTATCCTGTACTCCACGGCGGTGCGAGCCGTGCCAGAGCTGTTGCTGATCATCCTGCTCTACTATGCCGGTTCCCAGGCACTCACCGCCCTGACCAATGCCATGGGCTTTTCCGGTCAGGTATCCATCAACGGCTTCGTGACCGCCGTGGGCGTGCTGGCATTCGTTCAGGGCGCCTACATGACCGAAGTGCTTCGTGGCGCCATCCTGGCCATTCCCCGAGGCCAGCTCGAGGCCGCCGATGCCTTCGGCTTCTCGGCCTGGGCGCGCTTCCGACGCATCGTCGTGCCGGCCATGCTGCCCAATGCCCTGCCGGGCATGTCGAACCTCTGGCTGATCCTGATCAAGGATACCGCCCTGATCAGCGTCATCGGTTACAGCGAGCTGTTCTTCACCATCCAGCAGGCGGCCTCCAGCACGCGTGCCCATTTTCTGTTCTATGCCGCCGCCGGCGTCATCTACCTGGCGATGACGCTGTCGTCCACGGCGCTGTTCGCGCGCCTGGAACGTTACCTGCGTCGCAGCCAGCCGACCACCGAGGAGGCCTGACATGGACTTTTCCTGGCTTGGCGACCCCTTCTATCAGGAATACCTGATCGAGGGTTTTATCAACACCCTGTGGCTGATCGCCGTATCGGCGGTCGGCGGCCTGGCGCTGGCCGTGCTCGTTGCCATCACGCGGCTCAAGGCACCCCGTCCCCTGGCACTGGCCGTTCAGGGCTTCACCACAGTGATGCGTGGAACGCCGCTGCTGGTGCAGCTGTTCTTCTTCTACTACGGCGTGGGGCGCCTGCTCGAGGGTATCCCCGGCATCCAGGACAGCGTCATCTGGCCATTGCTGCGCGATCCCTTCTTCTATGGTGCTCTGACCTTCATCCTGAGCGTCGGCGCCTATTCCGGTGAGGTCATTCGCGGCGCCCTGTTGAGCGTGCCACCTGGCGAACGCGAGGCCGGCCGCGCCTTCGGCCTGACGCCCCTGCAGGTCTTTTTCCGCCTCTGGCTGCCCCGTGCCATCCAGCAATGCCTGCCGACCCTGACCGGCGAAATGATCCTGCTGCTCAAGTCCGTGCCGCTGGTCTCGACCATCGCCATGATGGACCTGCTGCAGGCCGCCAACATCATTCGCGACGAGACCTTCCTGGTCTATGAACCCCTGATGCTGATCGGAGGGATCTATCTGGCCATGACACTGGTGCTCACCCTGGTACTGCGCCAGGTGGAACGTCATTTCCCCGGCATGAAGCCCGAACGCGGCCGGGGCTGGCTGCCACGCCGCTCCCTGCACCCCCATGGAGAAGCCCCATGAGCACACTGACACGACACTTCATCGACAACGCCTGGGTGGAAAGCCGTGCCACGCGATGCCTGGACGTCCTCGACCCTTATCGCCAGACGCGCATCGCCACCGTGACCGCCGGCGACCCTGCCGACGTGAACGATGCCGTGGCCGCCGCTCGCCGTGCGCTGGCCGGTTGGCGAGACCTGCCGGGCGAACGTCGCGGTCGCTTCATCGACGCTATCGCCGACGCCCTCGAGGCCCGTCGCGCCTCGCTCGTCGAGCTTTCCAGCCGCAACAACGGCAAGCCGCTGACCGAAGCCGACCAGGACCTGGCCGACGCCATCGACTGCTACCGTTACTATGCGGGCGAGGCCCGGGTACTGGATGCGCGCCAGGGCGAGGCAGTCGCCACCGGCGAGGCGGACATGGTGTCGCGACGCTACCAGGACCCGGTCGGCGTGGCCGGCTTGATCACCCCCTGGAACTTTCCGCTGGTCAGCAGCGCCTGGAAGGTCGCCCCGGCGCTCGCCGCCGGCTGCACGGTGGTCTTCAAGCCCTCCGAGGTCACGCCGCTGCCCGAACAGGCACTGGCCGAGATCGCCCTCGAGATCGAGCTGCCTCCCGGCGTCTTCAACCTGGTGCACGGCGACGGCCGAGGCGTGGGCGAGGCGTTGACCGCCCACCCCGGGGTCGACAAACTGTCCTTCACCGGCAGCAATCCCGTGGGCGAGGCCGTGATGGCCGCCGCCGCCCGGGGAACCCGTAACGTTTCCCTGGAACTCGGCGGCAAATCACCGATCCTGGTCACCGAAGATGCCGACCCGGACCTGGCCGCCGAACTGGTACTGGCAGGCTTCGCCTACAATGCCGGCCAGATGTGTTCGGCGACCTCGCGTCTGCTGGTCCACGAGTCACTGGCCGATACCCTCCATGAGCGCCTCGACGCGGCCATCGCCGACCTCGTCCCGGGCAACCCGCTGGACAACGCCACCACGCTCGGACCACTGGTCAACACCGCCCAGTACGAGCGGGTCCTCGGCTATCTGGCCGCCGCCGAGCAGGAAGGACTCGATGCCGGTAGCGCCCCGGTCTCGCCCCTGCCTGATCACGGCTATTTCATTGCCCCCCGGGTCTTTCGCGATGTGCCCACCACGAGCCGGCTGTGGCGCGAGGAAATTTTCGGGCCCATCCTGTGCGCGCGTCGCGTGACCAGTGACGACGAAGCGATCGCCCTGGCCAACGATAGCGCCTTCGGCCTGGCCGCCACCGTGGTCACCGGCGACAAGGGCCGCGCCACCGATATCGCCGCACGGCTCCAGGCGGGCAATGTCTGGTGCAACACTCATCAGGTGGCCCCGCCAGGACTCGGCTGGGGCGGCATGAAGGGCAGCGGCATCGGCCGCGAACTTGGCCGCGCGGGCCTCGACGCCTATCTGGAGATGCGGCACGTCACTCTGGCGAACAACATCTAGCCGCAAGCTAACTGCCAAGCGCACGACTGCCAACGCCTAGTGACTTCCCCATCATTACGATGCTCATTTAGAGCACTGGGTCTTTCATTCAGCCCAGCAACAAGATAGAGCGACGACAGCCTCAAGCACTGACCGTGCACAACTCAACAGACGCATAATCAAGCGCAGATAGCCGAAAATATCGTGTCGGTGCTCGGAGCACCCGGGTTATAGACAAGAATCGGAACTGCCATCCTGGCCACCAGGAGCAGTCCCTTGAGTGCCGAAAAGAGGAAACTGCCCCACGCCGCTGAATTCGGCATGGGGCACGACGGCTAGTACTCGCCCAGCTTGGCTTCGAGCTTGAACATGCTGGCCGAAAGTTCGCCCGGTGTCATGGCCGGTGTCTCAGGCGCCACGGCGGAGGGCCAGGCCTTGAGGGTATCCTCATAGGCAGCGAGCAGGGTGCCGTAGGTCTCGTTGTCGTACAGCCCCTTGTGCTGCTCGAGAACCGACTTGGCTACCTGAACGAAGCCACGGCTGTCCTGATACTCGACGACGTTGACGAATTCGCCATCCTCGATGGCCGCCTGATATTCATTCATGGCCTTCTTCAGCAGGGCCAGCTGAACGCGGCTCTGGAAGACCACATCGTCGCGGATTTCGCTATCCACGTCCTGCATGGCCGCCTTGATGGCCTCCTGGGCCGCCTGGTAGGCGTCGGTATGCTGGTCCCAGTCACCACCCTCACGGGTGCTGTCCACCAGGCCTTGCAGGGCGTCATCCAGGCTATCGATACCCCGCGTTTCCAGGGCGGAAGCCAGCGGCTCATAGTGTTCATTCAGCGGGTGACCGAAGTGCGGCTGGGCGGCCGTCTGCTCATCAGCCTTGTAAAGGTCGCGCGCCACGGCAAGATGCCCCTGCATCATGGCCAGGCTGGCCGTGAAGACACCCGGATTGCTGGCGTTGACGGTATGGCCGGCTTCGCCGCCTTCACCGCCTTCACCGCCTTCGCCACCTTCTCCGCCTTCGGATTGGTGACCGGCTTCGCCGCCTTCGCCACCTTCTCCGCCTTCACCGCCTTCACCGCCGGAGCTGGCATTCAAGTAGGCAAAGACCGCATAGGGGTCAGTGGCGCTGGCTGAACCGCCTTCGCCACCTTCACCACCTTCACCACCTTCTCCGCCTTCACCACCTTCTCCGCCTTCGGATTGATGACCGGCTTCACCACCTTCGCCACCTTCTCCGCCTTCGGGTTGGTGACCGGCTTCACCACCTTCACCACCTTCACCACCTTCTCCGCCTTCGGATTGGTGACCGGCTTCACCGCCTTCGCCACCTTCTCCGCCTTCGGATTGATGACCGGCTTCGCCGCCTTCACCACCTTCTCCGCCTTCGGATTGATGGCCGCCTTCGCCACCTTCTACCTGCACGGCCTCCTGGCCCTGGGCGGATTCACTGGAGGCATCGGTATCCTGGCTTTCTGCCCACACTGAAGTGCTGGCGCCCAGTAGTACCGAGGCACCAACGCCCATCCAGAGTCGCGTTCGGGTGCTGTGTGTCATGCAACCTCCCTTTTATCGTCAACAAGACTATCCAATCCGCCACGCCTGCCGGGTGGCGAGCAACTCAATTGCTGGTATAGTCTGCCGTGATCTCTGACATCAACGCAAATCATTCACATTATACTTTGTAAACACCGACAGGGAGGTTCGGCACCATGATCCTTTGCATCGAGCAAGCCATTTCCGCGGACTTGCTTCAGGAAGTGCACGCCACGCTGAGTGACACCTCCTTTCAGGATGGCCGCAAAACGGCCGGCTGGCATGCCCAGACGGTCAAGAACAATCAGCAGGCCGACGGCAAGGATGCCCGCATTGCCAAGCTGCGTGAGTCCATCACCGGTGAGCTGAACCGCCACCCCCTATTCCAGATGGCCGCCCGCCCGCGACGCCTGAAGCCGCTGATGTTCAGTCGTTATCAGTCCGGCATGAACTACGGCAATCATGTGGATGATGCCATCATGCCCACACCCGACGGCGCCATGCGCACCGACCTGTCCTTCACGCTGTTTCTCGAAAGCCCCGACACCTATGAGGGTGGCGAGCTGCTCATCGACACGACCGCCGGCGAGCAGACCTACAAGTTGCCCGCCGGTGCCTTGATCCTCTACCCGTCATCCACCCTGCATCGCGTCGAACCGGTCACCCGGGGGCAGCGCCTGGCGGCGGTCGGCTGGGTACAGAGTCAGGTGCGCGATCCACAGCAACGCGAAATCCTCTTTGACCTGGATCGGACACGCCGCCAGATGTTCGAACAGGATGGCAAGTCCCAGGACTTCGATATCATTTCCAAGAGCCTGACCAACCTGCTGCGCATGTGGGCCGAGGTATAAGGTAGGCCGCCCTCACGACCGATCAGCGGCGGCTTTCCCGCGCCCTCCAGTGCCACCCAGCATGCCGCTGCCGATCAGTGCGCCGCCGCAGATCAGCAACGCGGCGATCAGCAGGCTGGGGCTGGGCGTCGCCAGGTCAAAGGCGATCAACACCAGGGTCGAGCACAGCGGCGTGGCATAGGACAGCAGTCCCAGCAGGCGCACCTGGCCACGCTTCATGCCGATATCCCAGGTAAAGAAGGCACTGCCCACCGGCCCCAGCCCCAGGGCCAGAATGGCCCACAGATTGGCCCCTTGCGGCCAGCCCGCCGGCTCCCAGATCAGATGGCAGATCAGGGCGAGGATGGCCGCGCCCAGACAGTTCCAGGCCACCGCCGTGGTCGGAATGCGCGCCAGCAGGCGTGACGCCACCGAATAGCCGCTCCAGATGAAGGCCGCCAGCAGCGCCACCAGATAACCGAGCGTGTATTCCCCGGACCAGTCGAAGCCACCGGGGCCGACCAGCAAGGCCGCTCCGACAAAACCGCAGACGCCACCCACCAGATGAATGACACGCAGGCGCTCGCCGGGCAGGACCAGCCCCGCCAGAATGACGATCAACAATGGCCACAGGTAGCTGATCAAGCCGGCGCTGGCGGCGGGCGCATTCTGCTGGGCGATAAAGTAGAAGAGGTGGTAGCCGAACAGGCCGCCGACGCCGAGCAGCCAGCCCATGACCGGCTGCTGGAAGGCCGCCTTGAGCGCCGCCCCTTCACCACGCCACAGGAACATCAGCACCGCCAGAATGCCGGCGAAGCCGAAACACAGGGCCGTCAGCAGAAAAGGCGGCACCGGCCCGGCCCATTGCGTGAAGAGCGCCAGCGTGGCCCAGTTAACGACCGTGGTCGCGCCCCACAGGGTCGCCCGGCGTGATGCAGCACTTGCGGTGGTCATTGCGTGTCTCCTCGCCAGTTTGCCGAGGAGTATCCGACAGCCGGGGCATCAAGACTTGTCGATTTCGGCCATCAGCGCCGCGGCCCCTGCCGAAAGGCAGCCGGTGACTGACCCTGCCAGGCGCGAAACAGGCGACTGAATTGCGCCGCATCATGAAAGCCGCAATCCAGGGCAATCGCGGTCAGGGACGTGCGCTCTTCCAGCATGCGCCGGGTGGCCCGCCGGAGTCGCTGCTGTTGCAGCCAGCGCCAGGGGGTCAGGCCAGTGAGCGCCAGCAGACTGCGCCGCAGCTGTCGTTGCGAAAGATGCGTGATAGCGGCCAGCCGCGCCAGGTCCCAGGGCTCGGCCAGATCGGCTTCGACCATGCGCGTCAGGCGTGCCAGGTTCAGGCGCGGACCGACGAGCGCCGGCGCGCTGGTCAAGCTGGCCAGCAAGGCCTGATCGCCCCGGGTCTGGAGATCCGACAACGGCAGACGCAGAAAACGGATGCGTTCGAAACAGGCATCCAGCGTCGCATCCCCGGTGGCCAGGTCAAGCACTCGGCAACGGTTGGCGGCTTCGATGCCCAGATAATGATGGGTCGCCCCGGCCGGGATCACGCAGGCCCCACCGGGAACCACGGCCGCACCACGCCCCTCGATCTCGACATCGACGCGCCCGGCAAGCCCCACCAGCAACTGATGAAACCCGTGGGTATCGCTCAGGCATTCCAGGGGGTAGGACCGCTCTTCACCCCTTGCTTCCAGCATGATTTGCCCTCATCTATCCTGAGTACGGCACGACACTCGGCATGCGCCAACCGGCATACATGGGCGAGGCTATGTGCATCTCGTCATGCGCGCTCTGGCCCTGCTAGCCCCGTCATTCTGCCGTACGCAGCCAACTACCACCAACCTGCAGGAGCGCAGGATGTTCGATAAACTCATGGCCGCCGTGGGCATCGGCAATGCTCGCATCGATACCATGCTCGATACCGATACCGCCGAGGCCGGCAGCGTCCTCAAGGGGGAGATTCACATCGTCGGCGGCGAAGTCAGCCAGGAGCTGGACGCCCTGGTGCTGGATCTGGCCAGCGAGGCCATTCAAGAAGTCGACGACGAGAAGGTCAAGGTCCCCCACGCCTGGGCGACCCTGCGCCTCTCGGAACCCATGACCATTCAGCCGGGCGAGGAACGCACCCTGCCCTTCGAGATGACGCTACCCCTGCTGTCTCCGCTGTCTGTCGGACGCGAGCACCCCAGGACCTGGGTGGCGACTCGCGCCGATATCGCCATGGCGATCGACCCGCGCGACAAGGATCCGCTGCGCATCCTGCCCGGCGAGCTGCAACGCAATGTCTTCGAGGCCATGGATCAGCTCGGTTTCACCATGACCTCGGCACCGCTGGAGCTGTCGCGCAAGAACCCGGCGACCGGCTGCCTCCAGGAGTTCGAGTTCAAGCCCACCACCGGCAGCCGCTTCAGGCACCTGGACGAAGCCGAGATTGCCTTTCTGCCCTCCGCTCAGGACGGTGAGGGGCTGGACCTGCTGATTCAGCGCGATACGCGCGCCACCGGTCTGGGCTCGCTGCTCTCCGAAATGGCGGGGACCGACGAGCAGTTCACGCGGATTTCGCTGGCGGGCAACGAGACCACCGAGACGCTGCGTAAGCAGCTGGAAAGCGTGCTGACCTGATAGCGGCAGCGGGTTACCCGGCAGATCAACGCCGGGTCACGCGGGGCTCTTCCAGGCCCGGCGTGGATACCCGCAGCGACAGCAGACTGCCCGCCAGCGGATAACGCTGCAACGCCGCCTGGTCCATCTCCTGGCGGGCGGTGGTAATGAACAACGTCTTCAGGTCGGCGCCACCGAAGGCCACCATGGTCGGGTTCGGGCATGGCACCGGATACTCGGCCACCAGCTGGCCATCAGGGTCAAAGCGTGCGATGCGGGCACCACCGTATAGCGCGCTCCAATAGTGACCATCCTGATCGACCGCAGCGCCATCCGGCACACCGGGCAGATCATGCGCATCCAGGTCGACCCAGACTTCGCCCTCCCCCAGCTCGCCGCTCTCGGGATCGAAGGCATGGCGCAGCACCCGGCGTGACGGCGAATCGGTGTGATACAGCCACCGCGCATCCGGGCTGAACGCCAGGCCATTGGCGATCCGCAGCTCGCGCTTGGCCGCCACCAGCTGTCCTTCACGCCAGCAGTACAGCGAGGCACCGCCGTCCTCGGGGTTCAGGGTACCGACCCAGAAGCGCCCCGCCGGGTCGCAGCGGCCATCATTGAAGCGATTGCCTCCATCACCCGCCCATTCGGGATTGACCACGTTCGTCGGCCAGCGCTCTCCGGAGCGTGGGTCCAGCCAGACCAAAGCCGGCGCCTCGGCCACCAGGAGTCCCTGTTCACTCAGCGCCAGGCACCCCACGCTATGCGCGAAGTCATGCTGATGTGGCGCGGCTTCAGCGGGTGCCCAGGCATGAACCCGCCCCCGATTGATATCCACCCAGTAAAGCATTTGATCCGCCACCGACCAGACCGGGCTTTCCCCGAGATCCATATCGAGCTGCAGGGCGACTTCGACGCTATTCGACGCTCTTGTCATGGGGCCTCTCATCTGCCTTGTCAGATAATACAAAGGGTGCCGAAAGCAACCTAACAGACACGCACCGGGACGGGTAGCCTGTAGTGCGCGCCTGAAATCGCCCGGCGCGGCTGCCGAAGCACCATCTCGAGGGACCGCATCACGCCTTGCTGCGCCGCGTCTGCTTCCAGCGATCGAACATGACGGCGAGCAGCAGGATGGCGCCACGCACCAGGTACTGATAGAAGGTCGGCACGTTGAGCAGGCCCATGGCATTCTGCACACAGCCCATGATCATCACGCCGACCAGCACGCCGGTGATGGAGGCGATACCGCCGGACAGTGCCACCCCGCCCAGCACACAGGCCGAAATCACCGCCAGCTCCAGGCCCAGGGAAGTATTGGGATCGCCGAGCCCCATGCGCGAAGTCAACAGGACCCCAGCGATGCCGGCCACCACGCCCTGCAGGCCGAAGACGATGATCTTCAGGCGGCGCACGTTGACGCCGGCCAGGGCCGCCGCCTCCGCATTGCCGCCGGTCGCCAGAACATTGCGACCGAAGGAGGTCATGTTGAGCAGTACGCCGAAGACCACGAAACAGCCGATCATGGTCCATACCGGCAGAGTGAGGCCCAGGAAGGAAGCACTGCCCAGCTCGAAGAAGGCGGGCACGGTAATCATCACCGCATCACCGCCCGAGGTGATGTAGGCCAGGCCACGCACGAACTCCATGGCCGCCAGGGTGGCAATCAGGGAATTGATCCCGAACCTGGCCACCACGAAGCCATTGAAGGCACCGACTGCCCCGCCGGCGGCCACTCCGCCCAGTACGCCGATGACCACGCTGCCGGACGCACTGGTGACCACGGCCGCGACCACGCCGGCGAAGGCCACGATGGAGGCCACCGAAAGGTCCACCTCCCCCAGTGCCAGCACCATCATCATGGTGGTGGAAATCGTGCCGATCAGCGTCACCGACAACAGCAGGCCGACCATGTTGCGGCCGGTGAGGAAGTCGGGAATCATCACCGACAGGCCGATGAAGAGCACGGCAAAGATGGCAAACAGTCCCGACGTATCGAGCAACGTCCTCAGCGGCTTGGCCAGCCCCTGGCGCCCTGCGGGTGTCTCGGCTTGAACGTTATCCTGGCTCTGGGCCGTCTTTTGGGTTGTCATCGTTTTGTCTCTCTTGCGTTATGGTGCGATCTTCAAGCCACTCAGGCCGGCAGTGCCAGGCTCAGCAGACGTTCCGGGGTCGCCTCGTCGCGAGGCACGATATCGATCAGCTCGCCGTCACGCATGACGCCGATACGGTCACAGATGGCACTGACCTCGGCCAGATCACTAGAGATGACCACCACCCCCTTGTCATCCTCGGCGAGGTCATAAAGCAGGGAGTAGATGTCGCGCCTGGCCCCGACATCGATGCCGCGAGTCGGCTCGTCCATGACGAACAGCTCGATGCGCTCCGACAGCCAGCGGCCCAGAATCACCTTCTGCTGATTGCCGCCCGAGAGATTGCTGATGCGCGTCCGCGGACCGGGGGTCTTGATGCTCAGCTGCTGAATGTAATCCCGGGTGTTCGCCAGCTCCCGGGCCGGATCGCGGAAGCCGCCCAGGCGCTTGAAGAAACGTCGACAACTGATATTCAGGTTGTCGGTGACGCTGGCAATGGGAAAGATGCCCTGCGACTTGCGATCTTCCGGACACATGGCGATCCCGGCGCGGATGGCCTGGCCCGGCGTGGCGAAGCGACGTGCCTCGCCATCGATACTGACCTGCCCCTCGCTGGGCGAGGCCACACCGCACACCAGCCGCATCAACTCGCTGCGCCCGGCCCCGACCAGGCCGAACAGCCCGAAGACCTCGCCACGATGCACACTGAAGCTGACCGGTGCGCTGACGCCCGGCCCTTTCAGCCCGGCGACCTCCATCAGTACCTCGCCCCTGGGGCGCGCGCGGTAGCCGTAGACATCATCGATGTCCCGGCCCACCATCTCACTGACCAGGGTGTCGTGATCCAGGCCCTGCATGGTCGCGTGAGTGCGGATATGCCGACCGTCGCGAAAGACGGTCACCGCATCGCACATCTCGAAGACTTCTTCCATGCGATGGGTGACATAGAGCACGACCCGACCTTCATCACGCAGTCGCTTGACGATGCGCTTGAGCTGCCGTGTTTCCTGAACCGACAGCGAACTGGTGGGCTCATCGAAGGCAATGATCCTGGCATCACGCAACAGCGCCCGCCCGATCTCGATCATCTGCTGCTGGCCGATGGACAGCTCACGCACCTTGGTGGCCGGATGCACCGAGTTTTCGCCGAGCTCGGCGAGGATTTCGCGAGCACGCTGATAAAGCCGCCGCCGATCCAGCATGCCGTGGCGCTCCGGCAGTTGTCCCAGCAGCAGGTTCTCCGCCACCGAGAGGTTGGGCGACAGCGTCAGTTCCTGGTAGATGATGGCGATGCCCTCGGCCAGCGCCTGGCGCGCATTGGTGAAGACACGACGCTCGCCATTCAGCGAAAGGCCGCCCTGACTGACGCGATTCACGCCACTCAGCACCTTGAGCAGGGTCGACTTGCCCGCGCCATTCTCGCCCATCAGGGCGTGCACCTCGCCGGCTCTCGCCGAGAAGCTGACGCCATCCAGCGCCTTGACCCCGGGAAACTCGACCGTCACGTTGTCGACCTCGAGGTAGGCGTCGGCGTTGGCGCCGACGCTATCCTTTCCGGTTGTCTGAGCGCTATCAGAGACCGAGCTCATCGCGCACTTCCTCCCAGTTGTCACGCGTCATCAGGGTACCGGTGGTTTCAGTATTGGCCTTCGGCTTGTCGCCCTCGGTCACCCAGGTATAGAGGTTCTGTGCCGTCTGGCGACCATGCATGGTGGAGCTCACCGCCACGGTGCCGTGGAAGCCGGTCGGCTTTTCGCGGGAGAACTCGGCGAAGGCGGCGCCGGAGCCATTGATGCCGACCCCGATGACATCCTCGGCTGCCAGACCATATTGCTCGGAAGCGCGCACGCCACCCAGTACGCTCTCCTCGTTGAGGGCATAGATCACCCAGTGCTCATAGTCGCTGTTCTTGGACAGCACCGGCGAGGCTGCCGAGAAGGCGCTGGAAGTATCGGTGTTCTCCTGGGGGGCATCCAGGATGTTGCCCTCGGCAAAACCGCGTTCGAGCAGGGCATCGGTCGCGCCATCGGTGCGTTCCTTGGCCGTCGGCAGTTCATAGTTGGTGATGCGCAACGCTGCAACCTCTTCGGGATCCCAGCCACGCGCTTCCATTTCGTCGGCGATGGCATTGCCGACCTGCTGACCGATCTTGTAGCCCGACATGCCGAGGTGCGGCACGTCCTTCATGGGTTCCCCATCGGCATTGACGAAACGATCATCCACCGTCACTACCTTCATGCCGTACTGCTCGGCACGATTCATGATGGCAGGCCCCAGACGCACATCCGGCGGGCAGATGACGAAACCCTGGGCGCCCTGCGAGTGGAGGTTGTCGATGGCGCTCAGCACCTGCTGACCATCCTCACCGGCCAGGCGCACGACGTCGAATCCCTTCTTTTCCCCCAGTTGCGTGGCGGCGTCCTGTTCATTGATGAACCAGGCCTGCTCGGGTTTCTTGACGATGAAGCCCAGCTTGATGTCGTCCTGGGCCTGGGCCGCTGTCGGCAAGGCGAGGCAGGCACCAAGGGTGAGGGAAGCAAGGGTCGGAAAGCGAAGCATCAGGCGTCTCCTTTGCCCTGTACGGGCACTTGTTGTTGTGACGTTGGTAAAAGCAACTCCGGGCCATGACAGGCTTTTTCCGGATACATCAACCCTATGCATGTGCAACATAACCATCCAATGCTGCAATGGTCATAAAGTCATGCCTTTTTGTATATCAAATCAGCAAGAGAGTCCGGTCCATCAGGTGGTGCCGTGACCCGATGCCCTGACGGCCTGAGACTAAAGTGTGTCGAGACTTTGGCCGTATCGAGCCGCCCACCGGGAGATGGACGGCTCGTGGCTGGCAAGAGACCGCGCTTGGCGGGGTCGCTGCCCGGGCTATCGGGCAGGCTCAGCGAGGTATCAGTCGGCGCTAGAGTGCGTGGATGTCGTGGAGAACACGTAGCGCGTCCGGCTCTCGTACACCTCTCCGGGCTTCAGGATGGTGGAAGGAAAGCCATCCTGATTGGGGGAATCCGGAAAGTGCTGGGTTTCCAGCGCCAGGCCGAAACGGTGCCCGTAGCTGGTGCCCGACTTGCCTGTCAGGGAGCCATCGAGAAAATTGCCGGAATAGAACTGCAGCCCGGGCTCGGTGGTCTGCACTTCCATCACCCGCCCGCTGTTTTCGGCGACGACGCGAGCAGCGGTGGTCAGCTCGCCATCGGCGGAGCGATCCGCATTGAGCACGAAGTTGTGGTCATATCCCTGGCCGCGTGACAGCTGGGTATTCTCGCTGTCAATGCGCTCGCCGATGGCGGTCGCTTCACGGAAATCGAAGGGCGTTCCCGCCACGTCGCGCATTTCTCCGGTGGGAATCAGGCCTTCATCGACGGGGGTAAAGCGATCCGCATCGATCATCAGCCGATGACCGAGGATATCGTGGCCCTGCGCCTCTTGCCCGCTCACGCCATCCAGATTGAAATAGCTGTGCTGGGTCAGGTTGACCGGCGTGGCCGCATCGGCGGTGGCGCGATAGTCGATGGTCAAGGCGTTGTCGTCACTCAGCGTATAGCGCACCCGCGTCTGCAACTCCCCGGGATAACCCTGGTCACCATCGGCACTGGTCAATGTCAGGATGATCCCCACACCGCGCTCGTCCTCGACGGTTTCTGCCTGCCAGAGACGCCTGTCGAAGCCCGTGTCACCTCCATGCAGGTGGTTGTCGCCATCATTGGTCGGCAACCGGTAGGTCTTGCCATCCAGCGTGAAGCGTCCATCGGCAATACGGTTGCCATAGCGCCCGATCAGGGCCCCGAAGTAGGGATTGGCCTGGCGATACGCCGGTGACCGATAGTCATCCAGGCTGTTGAACCCCAGCACCACGTCCCCGACGTTGCCTTCGGCATCCGGCACCTTCAGCGCGACGATGGTTCCCCCGTAGGGCGTCACCGAGAAGCTCGCGCCCTCGGCATTGGTCAGGGTATACAGGGCCACTTCACGCCCATCCTCCAGACTGCCGAACATCTCCTGCTCGATACTGCGCTCTTGTTGCGACATATCCCCCTCGGTCGACTTCGTCTCATTGGCCAGTGCGACACCGGCCACCAGCGGTAGAACGGCCAGCAGCATCGCCTTACCGGCGCGATGCCCTGTCAGCCGCTGATCCGGTTGCGTAGTACACGTCTGCGCGTTGAATGTCAGCATTTGTTGTTGTCTCCTCTGGCGTGCCTTGCAGGTCAGCAAACGCCGGAAACATTAGACAGCAAAGGAGTTAACCGCTAATACTGTTTTGCTGACTCATCCATGCCAATCTGGTTATCGACACATGACACAACGCACGACCATGGGAACATTGCCCCCGGACTGGTTTCTCAAGGTCCGACTAAAGTTACGCCATCTGCAGTTGTTTCTGGCGCTGGACGACCACCGCAACCTGCATCGGGCTGCGGCCAGTCTCGCGATGAGCCAGCCTGCCGCCTCCAAGTTGCTGGGCGAGCTGGAAGGCCGACTGGGCGTGCAGTTGTTCGAGCGTCATTCGCGCGGCATCGAGCCCAACTGGTACGGCGAAGTGGCAGTGCGCCATGCCAGGCACATCCTCTCGTCACTGCAGCAGACCGGCGATGAACTGAACGCCCTGGGCGCCGGCAATGCCGGGGCCGTCTCGATCGGTACCGTCATGGCCCCGGCCGTGACCCTGATTTCACGGGCCCTGGAACGGGTCCATCAGCAATTGCCGAACCTCAAGGTCAGCGTCGATGTCGACGTCAGCCCGGTCCTGGTCCCGAGGCTTCTGGAGGGCGAATTCGACATGGTCATTTCGCGCATCCCTACCGATCAGGACCCGAGTCGCTTCGTCTTCGAGGAAATCGGGGAGGAAGCCATCAGCATCGTCTGTCGGCGTGATCACCCCCTGGCCCACAAGGCCTCGCCGAGCCTGGCCGAGATGGCTACCTATCCATGGTCACTGCAGCCACCCGGTGCCCTGATGCGCCAGCGTGTCGATCATTTGCTGATGTATCACAATGTCACGCCACCCGCGCGGATCATCAACACCTCGGACATCCTGGTGTCACTGGCCCTGGTCGCACGCTCCGACACCCTGACCGTGATCAGCCAGGATGTCGCCGAGCTGCTCTGCGACCCGGAACGCTTCCGCGTACTGCCCACCGAAGAAGCCCTGAGCGTCCAGCCCTATGGCCTGATCACGCTGCGCCAGCACCGGCTGTCGCCGGGCGCCGCCGCGCTGACCACGGTCCTGCGCGAGGTCATGGCCGAGCAGCCCCTGTCACGTGCCTCTCAGGCTCCGGACGCATCGTGAAATGCCGTGGTCGCCTGGCGGTGCCCCAGCATCATGGCATCCGCCACGTGGCGCAGCGGCACGACATCCACATCACGCCGGCCAGTGGCCAGCAGCGCCTGGAAGTGGGCATACAGCCCCGGATATTCACGCTCCGTCTCGTCGAGCACAACGTCCCCGTCCACTGACATGCGACATCCGCCGCCACTCAGTTCGAGGCGCCCCTGGTCGGTGGTCAGGGTCATGTTCCAGCAAGGCGGGTCCTCGTGACGGAAGTCGAAGTCCGCCTCCAGGGGCACCCCTCCACCATCACGCAGCTGCAGCTGGGCGGCAATCGGTGTCTGACAGTTCTCGGGCACCTCGAGCCTGGCCTGCTTGAGGAAAAACGACTGGTCCACCAGCCGGGTGACGATCGACAAGGCATTGATGCCCGGATCGAACACCCCCATGCCACCGGCTTCCCAGAGCCAGGCCTGCCCCGGATGCCAGACCCTGACATCCTCGTGCCAGGTGATCTCGATGGCGCTGATGCGACGCTCGCGCAACCATTCACGCGCGGGTTCGATGGCCGGTGCAAAGCGCGAATGCCAGGCCGCGAACAGCACGAGATCGCGCTGCTCGGCCAGCGCCTTGAGATCCTCGACCTCGGCCAGGGTGGCACCGGGCGGTTTTTCCAGCAGCACCGCCTTGCCTGCCTCGAGCGCCTGGCGGGCCAGTGCATGGCGCAGATGCGCTGGCGTACAGATCGCCACGGCGTCCAGTTCGGGCTCGGCGGCCAGCATGGCCTCCAGGGAGGCGTGGCCGGGAACCCCTTCCAGCCCGGCATGAGGATCGGCCACGGCGACCAGCTCCAGCCCCGGTGTAGCCTGAATGGCGGCGAGATGCTGGTCACGGACGATCTTGCCGGCCCCGACCAGCCCCAGACGAAATGACGACATGGAAGCTCCTGTTGGATGGTGAATCAGCCCAGGGTGGCGACCCCGTTCAATGATTATCCCTGGGCGGACTCCGGCGCGCCACATCCCGATAGGCCGTGGCGTCGCGCAGCGTCATGCCATCCGCCAGGGGTTCCACCAGGCTGCGCTGAATCTGCTGCCAGGGGGTCTGGTCAGCCGGATAGCCATAACCGCCCGCCGCCTCCAGCCGTTCGCGGCGCACCGCCAGTTCCGCGTCGTCGACCTGCAATCTGACTTCACAGCGCCCCAGGTCGACACGCAGACGATCGCCGCTCTGCAACAAGGCCAGCGGACCACCCGTGGCGGCTTCCGGCGAGGCATTGAGAATGGACGGCGAGCCCGAGGTGCCGGACTGACGGCCATCGCCCAGACACGGCAGCGACTCGATGCCCCGGCGAAGCAGCGCCGCCGGTGGCTGCATGTTGACCACCTCGGCACCGCCGGGATGGCCCACCGGGCCGGCGCCGCGCATCACCAGAATGGTGCGCTCATCGATCGCCAGCTCTGGGTCATCGATACGCGCGTGGTAATCCTCGGCACCATCGAAGACCACCACTCTGCCCTCGAAGGCATTCGGATCTTCTGCATCCTCCAGAAAACGCTCGCGAAAGTCGCGGGCGATCACGCTGGTCTTCATCAGTGCCGAGTCGAAGAGGTTGCCCTTGAGGTTGAGGAAGCCGGCATGTTCCACCAGAGGATTGGCATAACGGCATATCACGGCCTCGTCCCGAGTCATGCGGCCGCTCAGGTTATCGGCCAGGGTGGCGCCATTGGCGGTGACGACGTCGCCATGCAGGCGCCCTGCCTCCAGCAGCTCGTGCATCACGGCGGGCACCCCGCCCGCCCGGTGGAACTCCTCGCCCAGATAGGCGCCGGCCGGCATGACATTGGTCAGCAGCGGGATTTCGTGACCCAGTCGTTGCCAGTCATCGTTGTCGAACGCCACCCCGGCATGTCGGGCAATGGCATTGATGTGAACCGGCGCATTGGACGAGCCTCCCAGCGCCGAACAGGTCACCACGGCGTTCTCGAAAGCCTCGCGGGTCAGGATGTCGCTCGGCCGCAGGTCTTCCCAGACCATGTCCACGACCCGCTCGCCCGTGGCATAAGCCACCGCGCCGCGTTCCTTGTAGGGGCCGGGGATCATGGCCGAGCCCGGCAGGCTCATGCCCAGCGCCTCGGCCAGGGAATTCATGGTCGAGGCCGTCCCCATGGTGTTGCAGTGGCCGACCGAGGGGGCCGAATCGGCGATGCGCGAGAGAAATTCCGGGTAGTCGATTTCCCCGGCCGCCAGGCGCTTGCGCATCTCCCAGACGATGGTGCCCGAGCCGACGCGCTCGGCGCCGCGCCAGCCATTCAGCATGGGGCCGCCGGACAGCACGATGGCCGGGACATTCACCGTGGCCGCCGCCATCAGGCTGGCCGGTGTCGTCTTGTCGCAACCCGTGGTCAGCACCACCCCATCCAGCGGATAACCATGCAGCACTTCCACCAGGCCGAGATAGGCCAGGTTGCGATCCAGGGCCGCCGTCGGTCGACGCACATTCTCGTGAATGGGATGCAGCGGGAATTCGAACGGCACCCCGCCGGCGGCGCGAATGCCATCCTTGACCCGCTGCACCAGCTCGACATGGTGCCGATTGCACGGCGTCAGGTCGGAACCGGACTGGCAGATGCCGATGATCGGCCGACCACTGGTCAGTTCCTCCAGCGTGATGCCCTGGTTCATGTAGCGCTCGATACACAGCGCCGTGGTACCGGGATGGTCCGGATTATCGAACCAGTCGCGGGAGCGAAGCTGATCGGATGTGATCTTGTGACTCGTCATACCAGACCTCGTCGCTACTGGCTCGGCCAGCAGATTGATGAACCACTACAATGCTCGCGATCTTGTCATGCATCGTGGTAGACAACACTTCGCCCCCCATCAATGGTCAGACAGGTGGCGTTGATGAAGGGGGCTTCGTCTGACGCCAGAAACACCACGGACATGGCAACTTCTTCGGGCCGCCCCAACCTGCCGGGCGGCAATATGGCTTCGATTCGTGCCTTGGCGCCAACGGGATCCTCGAAACTCCGCCAATGCGCCTCCACCGCCGGGGTGGCAATATAGCCTGGCGCAATGGCGTTAACACGCACCCCCTGGCCTGCATATTCGACGCCCAGCGCGCGAGTCATGCCAATCAGACCATGTTTGGCAACTGGATACGGAAAACAGCCGGGAATGATGGAAAAAGCATGTGTGGAAGCGATGTTGATGATCGAACCATCGCCATTTGCCAGCATGTCGGGAAGCACCGTACGACTGCATGTCCAGGCTCCTTCAAGGTCTACCCTGAGACACTGCTCCCAGGCTGCATCAGGCATTTGCAGCGGAGCATGAAATACATTCACCCCCGCATTATTGACCAATGTCGTCAACGGCCCCCACGCCTCACGAGCCCGTGACACGGCAGCTTCCAGCGCTTGCCGATCCGTGATGTCGCCGAGCTCAGCCAGCACATCATGGCCATGATCGCGCAATGCATCCGCCAACTGGCCCAGTGCCTCAGCTTCCCTGTCGTACAACAGAACGGCGGCACCCTCACGGACACATGCCTCGGCAATGGCTCGGCCAATGCCATGGGCGGCCCCCGTTATCATGATGCGCTTGTTCGACAACCGCCCCATTGAACCCTCTTCCCGGTCAGCCTAGCGACAATCCTCACGCGATATGTCACCGGAAGCTCGGGACATATCAGTGTCAAAATGCGTCTCAACCGCTGATCAATGCGAATGGCGCGGCACCTCGGCACCCCGGCAGCCGACCAGAAAGTCGAAGTCACAGCCCTCGTCCGCCTGCAGCACATGCTCGATGTAAAGCTGGCGATAGCCGCCGCTACTGGCGATCCGGCGCGAGGCCTGGGTGGGGTCGTGGGCGGCCAGGCGGGCCTGGAGCTCGGCGTCCTCGATGTCCAGATGCAGCTTGCCGGCGTAGGCATCCAGCTCGATCCAGTCGCCATCTTGAACGGCGGCCAGCGGACCACCCGCCGCGGCCTCGGGCGCCACATGCAACACCACGGTGCCATAGGCGGTACCGCTCATGCGGGCATCCGAGAGGCGCACCATGTCGGTGACACCCTGCTCGAGCAGCTTGGCCGGCAGCCCCATGTTGCCCACTTCGGCCATGCCGTGATAGCCGCGCGGCCCACAGTGCTTCATGACCAGTACACTGTCGGCATCGACGTCCAGATCCGGATCATTGATGCGCGCCTTGTAGTCGTCGAAGTCCTCGAAGACCACGGCACGACCACGATGTTTCATAAGCTCGGGACTGGCCGCCGATGGCTTGAGTACCGCGCCCTTGGGTGCCAGGTTGCCGTGCAACACGCACATGCCACCGTCCTCGACCAGCGGCTTGTCCAGTGGCCGGATGACCTCCTCGTTGTAGAGCGGTGCATCGGCGACGTTTTCCCACAATGTCCTGCCGTTGACGGTCAGGGCGTCCTTGTGGGGCAGTCGGTCGTTCTCACCGAGGCGGCGCAGCACCGCAGGCAGGCCGCCGGCATAGTAGAACTCTTCCATCAGGAAGCGCCCGGACGGCTGGAGATCGACCAGCGTCGGCGTACCGCGGCCGATACGAGTCCAGTCATCCAGGGCCAGATCCACGCCCATGCGTCCGGCGATGGCCTTGAGGTGAATGACCGCATTGGTCGAGCCACCGATCGCCGCATTGGTCCGAATGGCATTCTCGAAGGCGCCGCGGGTGAGGATCTTCGACAGCCGCATGTCTTCATTGACCATGTCGACGATGCGGTTGCCCGACAGGTGGGCGAGCACATAACGACGCGAGTCCACCGCCGGAATCGCCGCATTGTGGGGCAGCGAGACGCCCAGTGACTCCGCCATGCAGGCCATGGTCGAAGCGGTGCCCATGGTGTTGCAGGTACCCGCGGAGCGTGACATGCCGGCCTCGGCCGCCATGAAATCATGCATCGAGATCTTGCCGGCCTTGACCTCTTCGGAGAGACGCCAGACCACCGTGCCGGAACCGATATCACGCCCTTCCTGCTTACCGTTGAGCATCGGCCCGCCGGTCACGACGATGGTCGGCACATCACAGCTCGCCGCCCCCATGAGCAGGGCCGGCGTGGTCTTGTCGCAACCGACCAGCAGCACCACCGCATCGATGGGGTTGCCGCGAATGGCCTCTTCCACATCCATGCTCGCCAGATTGCGCGTGAACATGGCGGTAGGACGCAGATTCGACTCGCCGTTGGAGAAGACCGGAAACTCCACCGGATAGCCCCCGGCCTCGAGCACCCCCTGCTTCACATGATCGGCTATCTTGCGAAAGTGAGCGTTGCATGGCGTCAGCTCGGACCAGGTGTTGCAGATGCCGATGATCGGCTTGCCCTGAAACTCATGATCGGGGATGCCCTGATTCTTCATCCAGCTGCGGTACATGAAGCCATTCTTGTCGGCCGTGCCGAACCATTGGGCACTACGCAGTGCCGGCTTGCCTGATGTCTCGGATGAGGCCATAGCGGTAACTCCTCGCGGCATTTCGGGGCGATGGGCCTAGCCATCGATGTGTGTCCAGAAGCCTACGACGAGATCCAGGACAAGTACACACATACGAAAGTATATGTTGAACATATTTACTATATGAGCAACATTTCTCCCTGCCCGGTCACGATAAACCACGAGATCGGGACGGCCCGACTTGCATCAACGGCCTTCCCGCGTGGGACCGAAGAGGCACCCGTCAATCCAGGGCTGTGCCGACACATCGACAACAAACACTATTGACTCGAGCAACACGCCGAACGGAGAGCATCATGTCCCATCTATCCCCGAAACTGCTGCTGGGCGCTTCCGCTCTGCTGCTGAGCGTAACCGGCGCACATGCCGCCGAGTACGAATGGACGTTTCAAGCTTCGGAAACGGCTGGCGAACCCAGCTTCAAGGTCAAGCAGGAATGGGCCGATCGCATCAGCACCATGACCGATGGTCGCGTCGAGATCGAACTGCTGCCCATCAATGCCGTCGTCGGTCCGACCGAGACCCTGTCGGCCGTGAGTTCCGGCATCCTCCAGGGCCACATGACCGACCCGAGTTATTTCTCCGGCCAGAACCCGGCCTTCGGCATGCTGGGCAATCTGGTCGGGGCCTGGAACGACCCCTACGACTTCCTGGAATTCATGAAACAGGGTGGTGGTGAAGACCTCTACAACGAGCTGTCCGAACCCTATGGCAGCCACCTGATCAGCGCCGCCACCTTCCCGCTGGAGTCGGTGCCCTCCACCGTGCCCATCAAGAGCCTGGACGACTTCGAAGGTCTGAAGATTCGTGCTCCCCAGGGCATGGTCTACAACATCTTCGAGCGCATCGGTGCCACACCGGTCAACCTGCCCGGCTCGGAGGTCTACACCGGCCTGGAAAAAGGCGTGATCGATGCCGCGGATTCCACGGTACTGTCGAACAACGACGCCCAGGGGCTCCACGCCTTCGCGCCCCATCCGCTGTATCCGGGCTTCCACTCCATGCCCATGATCGCCGTTTCCATCAACAAGGACATCTGGGATGACCTGCCGGCGGGGCTGCAGACCACGCTCGAAACCGCCTTCGATGCCATGGCCTATGACCTGATCGCCAAGCTCAAGGAACAGGACATCGAGACACTGGCCAAGCTGCGCGAGAATCCCGACGTCCATCCGTTCGATCTGCCGGCCGAAGAACGCAAGAAGTTCCGTCAGGCCGCCGAGAAAGAGTGGAAAGAGTGGGCCGGGCGTAACGAGATGACCCAGAAGGTCTACGACGCCGCCACCAGCTTCCTCGAGGCACGCGGGCAGCTCTGAGACACCCCGACGCCGCCGACCACCCGGTTCACGGCCGGGTGGTCGAGTGCGTGCTGAGGGCTTGCCTGTTCCTGTCACTTCACTTGTCCGACTCGCTCGGCACGGAGTCACGATGTCCGCTAAGCAAGACAATGCTGGCGATCCGGTTCGCAATGCCTTCGACCGCGGCGTGGTGGCCTGCGGTCGTGTGGCCGCCTGGCTGGTGTTCATCGCCATGGTCATCAGCGTCTATGAAGTCATCA
>NZ_JAUFPM010000020.1:0-34331 GCF_030409265.1 Halomonas sabkhae | reverse complement strand
ATGCGAGAGTAGGTCATCGTCAGGCACTTACATGAAAAATCCCCCGGGCCTTCCCGGGGGATTTTTTTTGTTCGAGTGTCGGAACGATGACCTGGCCTTACCATGCGAGCGTAGGGTGAGCGCCGCTCGGACAAGGCAGAGCCTTGTCAGGCGCGAACGGGCGAGGTGGAAAGCCGCGTAGCGGCGTCCCGAGCCCAGGCTCAAGGCCACGCAGTGGCCGCAGAGGCGTCAGGCATCTATTCCAGACATGAGCCGGGCGTGTTTCTGCATCTCGAGAGCACCCCGTCCATTTGTTGCTGCCGGTTGCTCGAATGCTGCCGTCCGAGAACCGTATTCACATGCCATGGATGGCGACCTTGCCAGTGTGCCACCTCCCGACTACACCCTGACCGACGAGATCTGCATGACGGAAACTGACGATACAAGACCTGCCCACAAGTTCGGCGACCCGCTGGTGCTTGTTCTGAGCGTGGGGTTCATTCTGGCGTTTATCGGCCTGTCGATATATGACATCGAGATGGTGGCGCAAGGGGTGTCCACCGGCTTCGCCTGGACCGCCAAGACCCTGGGGAGCTATTTCCAGCTGCTGCTGTTGCTGACCTTTGTGGTGGCCATGGGACTGGCGTTCACTCCTGCGGCAAGCGCCAGGGTAGGGAGGCTGGAGAATCCCGAGCTGAGCACTTTCAAGTGGCTTTCGATCATCATGTGCACCCTGCTGGCCGGGGGCGGGGTCTTCTTCGCCGCGGGTGAGCCTGTCTATCACTTCATCGTGACCCCGCCGGCATTCGCGACCGAGGCGGGAACGGCCGAGGCAATTGCCGGTGCTCTGGCACAGTCCTTCATGCACTGGGGGTTCCTGGCCTGGGCTGTACTAGGTTCCCTGACTGCCGTCGTGCTGGCTCGGGCGCATTATGATGAAGGCCACCCCTTGCAGCCGCGTACTCTGCTGATGCCGGTGCTCGGCAAGCGCCTGGTCAGTGGCGCGCTGGGTGGTGTCATCGATGCCGTGTGCGTGATTGCCGTCGTCGCAGGCACGGTCGGGCCGATCGGCTTTCTGGCGACGCAGGTCAGCTTTGGCCTGCATGACCTGTTCGGCCTGCCGGAAGGATATGGCACCCAGTTGAGTATTCTGGTGGTGCTGGGCGTGGTCTATGTCACTTCGGCGCTGACAGGCGTGCATCGTGGTATCCAGGTGCTCAGTCGTTTCAATGTCTTTCTGGCCCTGGCCATTGCGCTGGTGATCTTCATCTGCGGGCCGACGCTGTTCCTGGTGGACGCCTATACGCAGGGCTTCGGCGAGTACCTGTCCTCCTTCTTCAGCATGGCGACGATGACCTCGCAGACGGCACCGGACTGGTGGATGCAGTGGTGGACCGTCTTCTTCTTTGCCTGGTTCATCGGCTATGGTCCGTTGATGGCGATCTTCGTGGCGCGCATTTCGCGTGGTCGCACCATTCGCCAGATGATCCTGGCGGTCGCGGTGATGGCGCCGATCGCCACGACGGTCTGGTTCACGCTGCTGGGTGGGTCGGGGATCCACTATCAGCTGACAGGGGCCATCGAGCTGGCCGAAGCCTTGAACAACTTCGAGTTCAACGTGGCGACCCTGACCGTGGCTCAGGCCCTGCCGGGAGGCACCATGATGGCCGTGGCGATTCTGGTGCTGACGACCATTTTCGTGGCCACCACCGGGGACTCGATGAGCTATGCCATCTCGGTGGTATGTTCCGGGCATGATCAGCCGAGCCGGCTGGTGCGTGCCTTCTGGGGAATCACCATGTCGCTGATGGCGGCCATCCTGCTGTACATGGGCTCGGGCCAGATTGATGCATTGCAGCAGTTTATCGTCATCACGGCGATTCCGGTTTCGCTGGTGTTGCTGCCATCGCTTTGGACCGGGCCGCAGGCGGCCAGGGCCATGGCCCTCGAGCAAGGGCTGCTGGGTAGCCCGCGCGGCGCCAGCGCAAGTCAGTAAACCCGGCATCGAGCGTCGTGCTGGCGGCGCTCGACCTGTTAGGATAACGGCTTTACCACGTTCAGGCCGCGCCTCGGCGGATGATGGAGGCGCAAGCTGGTATTGAGCAGAGGAACCGCCGTGTCGAACCCTGTCCCGCCCCGGAATGTTCCCAACGAGCTGCTGCTTTACTGCCGGCCCGGTTTCGAGGCCGATCTGGCAGCGGAGGTGATGGAGAAGGCAGAGCACAGTGGTTTTGCTGGATCACCATACTGCCAGCAGGATGCGGGGCATGTGCGTTTCGTCATGCCGCCGGGTGAGCCTGCCAATGCACTTCATCGCGCCCTGCCTCTGGCCGCTCTGGTCTTTGCCCGACAGAGTCTGGTGGCATTGCCGCCCTTGCAGCTGGATCGGTCGGATCGCTTGAGTGCGATCATCGAGCAGGTGCGTGACAGTGGCTGGAGTGCCGAGTCTGTATGGCAGGAGACGCCGGATACCAATGAGGCCAAGGCACTGGCCGGGTTGATCAAGTCGTTGAAGCGTCCCCTGGAAGGCCAGCTGCGCAAGGCCGGCGTACTGCGCCGCAAGGCGGGCGGACGCCGTCTGCACTTGCTGTGGAGCGATGGGGATCGCGTGCAGCTGGGCATGAGTTTTCCGGGAAATCGCAGCGAGCAGCTGGGTGGCATTCGTCGTCTGCGCTCACCTTCGCGAGCCCCCAGCCGTTCGACGCTCAAGCTCGAGGAGGCGTGGCACGAGTTCGTGCCGGCCGCTCAGTGGGCCGCTCGCTTGAGTGATGGCATGCAGGCGGCCGACCTGGGCGCGGCACCGGGAGGCTGGACCTGGCAGCTGGTGCAGCGGGGCATGCAGGTCTTTGCCATCGACAATGGCCCGATGAACGCGGATCTGATGGCTACCGGCCTGGTCGAACACTTGCGCGAGGATGGCTTCGTGTGGACGCCTCCGGCGCGTCTCGACTGGCTGGTCTGTGATATCGTCGACAAGCCGTCCCGAGTGATCAGCATGGTCGAGCGCTGGCTGATACACCGTTGGTGTCGCGAGGCAGTGTTCAATCTGAAGCTGCCCATGAAACAACGCTGGCAGACGGTGTCCGACGGGCTGGCACGTTTGTCGGCATCGCTCGAGCGTGCCGGCGTGAAGGCTGAACTGAGCTGCCGCCACCTCTACCATGATCGGGAAGAAGTGACGGTGCACGTGCGGCTCATCGACTGAGTCGCCCTGACGTCCGTCGTGGGCCGAACGTCAGTAACTCGGCTCGTAGATGCGGATGCGTTCCGCTTCCGTGAGCAATGGCTGCAGGCGCTGCATGGCTCTGGCGCGTTGCTCGCTGTTGGCCCAGTCCTTCCAGGCACGCAGGTCCCGCCACTTGGTGATCACCAGACGGCGATCGCTGTAGCCCTGCTCGACCAGTGTCTCGCCACTGACAAAACCGGTGGCGCCGAGTGACTGGCGTATGGCCTCGCGGGCAGCTTCCTCGTACTCTTCCTCGAGGCCGGGCATGATGCGACGTTCGATAATGACCTTGATCATCCAGCCAGTCTCCCTGTTTTCCTTTCGACACGGTGTGTTGCGACACGATGAGGTTATCGATGAATGATTCTGCGGATTCCTTGCCTGACTGTCATGCGGAATTGGACACAACGGGGCTGTACTGTCCCGAGCCGATCATGTTGATGCACAACAAGGTGCGCGACATGCAGGCCGGCGAGGTGCTCAAGGTGGTCGCCACGGATCCGGCCACGACGCGCGACGTGCCCAAGTTCTGCGGATTTCTGGGCCACGAGCTGATTCATCAGTGCGAACGGGCGGACCAGTACCTCTACTTCATTCGCCTGGGCTGAATCCGGCGCCCCATACCCGGATGCTACTCCTCTTCCGGCATGACCATCAGCGCCAGGGCCTCCAGGGTGGCGGGGTCTTCCTGGCGAATCCGGTTGGCGATCTGGCGCTGGAAGAAGTACACCATCCGATGGCGGCTGTGGCCGGTGTAAAGGCAGGGGTCGCCGGGCAGAATGGGTGTGCTCTCGATCTGCGTCTCGTCGGCCAGCAGGGCCTCCACGCCGCCATCACTGTAGAGCCGCCAGCCGAAGACCTGCTTGAGCTGCCAGGGCATGTCGTCCTGATCCATGCACAGGGCATGGGTACCCTGGGTATCCGGCAGTTGCTGAATCAGCGTGGGCTCGTGCGTGGCTTCATACTCGAAGTAGGCCGCGGCCTGCTCGAGCTCGAGCACCTTGTGCTCGGGCGCTTGTTCGAACAGCTCCTCGGTTTCCGGGTCACGATAGCCGATGAAATGGCCATGCTCGGGGTCATCGAGCTGCTGGCAGGGCGTGAGCTGCTCCATCCACGGCACCAGGCCGACGACCCGGCCGTCTTCCCTGAGCCCCCAGGCGAGCAACGGCATGCCGTAGTAGGTGCCGGGCTCCGCGGGCAGCTGGTAGACCATTTCCAGGCCGTCCAGTTCGGGTGAGAGGCGAATCAGGCGCCGCCTGGCCGCCTGGCGTTGGCGCATGGTTTCCAGGTCGATGACCTGGGCGGGGCGGGGTGACATCGGGATACCCATAACGTCCCTCCTGCTGCGTGATCGGTCGGCTGCGCTAACGTCTCTCCATGTTTCATCAATAGCACAGAGTCATGACCGCGTTAAGCCCCCGGGACGCACGGAGGCATCACGTCACCTGGCATCCGCCATGCATGCAGGGGGTCAACGGCACTGCTCGGCATACGCGCGGCGCAGCTCGCGATGATGTGCCCGCGCCGCACGCATCGAGGGCAGCGGGGCCTGCGGGTTCTCGAGTGACAGCCAGGCGTGGCGATAGGCGGCCACGGCCGCCGGTGGCGTGGGCGGGTGTGCGTCGATCAGGTCGCCAAGGGCGCTCAGCCAGCGGCTGGCCTGCCGGTCGAGGCGCGTCAGCCATTCTGCCAGGGGAGCCATGTCGGGCAGCTCGGCGGAGCAGACAGTGGGGCGGGCCAGGGCCCGGTCAAGCAGTGACGAGGCCTCCGCGAGGCGTTGCTCGACCAGCAGCAGGGCACGCAGGATTTCGGCGGTCAGCGGGCGTTGGCGCAGGGTGTTGAGGTGGCCTTCCAGGGTGGTGGAGTCGGTGGTCCAGTCCGGATCGAGCTGATGTTGTGCGGCCGTGCGCAGGTAATTCAGTGCGGGCAGCTGGGTGTCCACGGCCGGCAGCGCCGCGGGCGGCAGCGGTGAACTGGCGCGTGAGAAACTGTCGACCCATTCGCTGGAGTCGAACAGCGCATTCCAGCTGGCCCGAGGCAGGTGCTCCGTCTTCAGGCGCGTCAGCCGGTCGAGACGCTGGCGGTCCTCGGCATCCAGCGACTCGGGGATCGAGGTGTCCTGGCAGGCGTGCAGCCGTCGCCACAGCTCGAGTTCATACAGCCAGCGCTGGCTGGGGGCGGCCACCTTGCCCAGCTGATTGTTGCGCCTGGCCACCAGGTTGCTGATGTGACAGTCGCGCAGCGCATAGATGTCGGTCAGGCCCTCGCGGATATCCGGCAGGGAGAAGCGGCGTGCCTGACGCTCGGGAAAGCGCCCGATATTGCGCGGCGTGGTAGTTGGCGGCGATGCGACGTCCAGTGCCTCGGCGAGGCGCTGTTGATAGTGTTGCAGGCGCTGCTCGGCGGCTCCCTGGCCGCAGCCTGCCAGCCAGGTGCAACAGAGCACCACGAGCAGGAGCCGCCAGGGCGTCGTGCGGCGATCAGTCCGTCTGCGGGATATCTTCTTTACCAAGGGCCACCGCCTTGCTGCGTCGTCTCAGGCGCTCGCCCAACAGGACAGCGGCCACGGTCAGGCCGGCGATCAGCCCGATCCAGTAGCCGTGCACGCCCAGGGGCGAAACAGCATTGAAGAGTCCATGCATGCCGAGCAGATGGCCGCCACCCAGGCCCACCAGCCAGTAGGCCAGCAGGGTGATCAGCATGATCACCCGGGTGTCCTTGTAGCCGCGCAAGGCGCCGGCCAGGCCGACCTGCAGGGAGTCCGAGACCTGAAAGATCATGGCCAGGCCGATCAGCGACAGCGTCAGCTGCTGGACGGCCGCATCATGGGTGTATAGCGCCACCACCGAGCTTGCCGTGGACCAGAGTATCAGGCAGTTGAGCAGGGCGACCAGGAAGGCGATCAGGATGCCGTTCCAGGCAATCAGGCGCGCCCGTTGCGGACGGCCCTGGCCGAGCGTGTTGCCGACCCTGACCGTCAGCGCCATGCCCAGTGACAGTGGCAGCATGAACAGCAGGCTGGTGTAGTTGAGTGCCACCTGGTGAGCGGCCACGGTGACTTCCCCGAGGCTGGCGATGAACAGGGCGATCAGGGTAAAGAGGGTGACCTCGACGAAGATCGCCACCCCGATCGGCACGCCGACATGCAGGAGTTCCGCGATCAGCCGCCAGCGCGGCGGTGCCGGCTGGCACCAGAGTTCGACATCGCCATAGGCACGGCTGAGTCGGGTGTAGAAGGCCATGGCCAGGCCCATCAGCCACATGGACAGCGCCGTGGCGATGCCGCAACCCATTGCCCCCAGAGCAGGAAGTGCCTGCAGGGCATCCGGCAGCCCCTCGCCGAGCAGGGCCGTCAGGCCGTCGCCACCATAGATCAGGAGGTAGTTGCTGGGAATGTTGACGGCCAGGCCGACCAGGCTGATCCACAGCGCAGGGCGCGTGTGATTCATGCCATCGGAAAACGAGCGCAGTGTCTGGAAGATGGCGACCCCCGGCATGCCGAAGCCCACGGCGGCGAGATAAGCCGCGGCACGTTCGGCGACCTGATCCGGAACGCCCATGACCGCGAAGATCGGCCTCACGGTGGTCCACAGGAGTACTGCCGAGAGCAGTCCCAGGGCAAAGCCGATCCACAGGGCCTGATGCACCTGGATACGGATGGCGTGCCGCTGCCCGCCTCCCAGCAGATGGGCCACCACCGGGGTCAGCCCCATGAGCGTGCCGGTCATGAAGAGCATCAGCGGCATCCACAGGCTGGAGCCGACCGACACCGCCGCCAGGTCCGTGGCGCTGAGTCGGCCGGTCATCATTACATCGACGACACTCATCCCGGCCTGGGCAAGCTGGGCGCCGCAGATGGGCAGTGCCAGCCGGATCAGCGGCAGGGTGTCCTGGCGTGACACCCTGAGCAGGTCGCGTATGAAATGAACCACGGTGGATGCTCCATGCAACTGAGGACGGGCCCGGGCGCCATCTTGCCGGGGAAGCCGCACAGTTTATCAGCGCTCGGCGGTTTTCGCTGCCATTCCGGGGTCGCTATACTGGGTGACGGATTTTCTCCGCGAGTCGTGTTCTGGAGCCCTTGTGACGCATCATCTCGATGACATCATCGCCCTGTTCGATGGCCTCTTCATGCCCGGCTACCAGACTCGGCTGGTGCGGGGAGAGGACGAGCCCCTCTACCTGCCGGCGGATGCGTCCAGCCCCTGGCATCGGGTGATCTTCGCCCATGGCTTTTATGCCAGTGCCCTGCACGAGATCAGCCACTGGTGCATCGCGGGCGCGCGTCGACGCCAGTGGGAGGATTATGGCTACTGGTATCAGCCGGATGGCCGGGATGCCGAGCAGCAACGCGAGTTCGAGTCGGTGGAGGTGGCGCCCCAGGCCCTGGAGCTGCTGTTCAGCCGGGCCTGCGGCCTGCCGTTCAATGTCAGTGTCGACAACCTCGGCGGCCAGGCCGACGTCGATCGTGATGCCTTCCGGGCCCGGGTCGAGGCCCGGGCCGCACGCTACGCGACGGAAGGGCTGCCGTTGCGGGCGAGGGCACTGCATGAGGCCCTGATGACCTTCTATCAACAGGCCGGCAGTCGTCAGGCAGCGATCGCCGCCGGACTGAACTGCCTCGCGGAAGCGGCCGAAGCCGTGTGAGCCCCCTCAGACGTCATCCTGCTGGACCCGTAGATGCAGGGCGAGCATGACCTGGATCTCTTCCTCGGGCCGCATGGGCTCCAGCCCCAGCTCGCTGAACAGCTCGCCGCGCGCGCGGTACCATTCGCCGGGCGCCAGGTTCGGGTAAAGGCTTTCGGCCGGGGCGAGTTCGACAAAGGGATCCATGCCGTAGGTATGGAAGAGGCGCGACAGGGCGGCTTCATCATAGCCGACGCCGGCCGTGTACAGCGTGCCGTTGAAGTGGTCGGTCTCGAGCTCGCGAATCACGTCCAGCGGACTCACGCCCAGACTGTTCAATTCTTCCAGACTGTATTCGCCCAGGGCCACCAGCTCGTCCTCGAGCCAGTCATTGTCCGGCTGAATCAGGGTGTGCTTGACGCGTCCATCCGGCAGGGTCCAGGCAATCGAGAGGGGCAGTTCGCCGTCGTTGCCGGTCTCGATGGCGATGAATGCAGGCATGTCCGTCATGATCAATGTCCCTCCTTCGAGGGGCGGGTCGGGGTGCCTTGCGCTTCCAGCTGAAAGAAGCGCTGAGCCGTGGTGGTAGTGGCCGCTGCCATTTCGGCTTCCGAGTTGCCGCGCCAATGGGCGATTTCGCGGACGATCCAGGGCAGCAGGGCCGGTTCATGGCGCCTGCCCTTGAGCTTGGCAGGCAGGTTGCGTGGCAGCAGGTAGGGGCAGTCGGTCTCGACCATCAGGCGCTCGAGGGGGATGTCGCGCACCAGGTCGCGCAGATGGTGGCCGCGCCGCTCATCGCACAGCCAGCCGGTCAGTCCGATGTGCAGGTCCAGGTCCAGATAGCGGTGGAGCGAGCGCTGCTCGCCGGTAAAGCAATGGACCACGGCCCGGCTGATATCATCGCGCCAGGCGTGCAGGATCTGGTGAAGGCGCTCCCCGGCATCCCGCTCATGCAGAAACAGCGGCAAGCCGCTCTCGGCGGCGAGGCCGAGCTGGGCTTCCAAGGCGCGTTCCTGCTCGGCCGGGGTCGAGAAGTTGCGGTTGAAGTCCAGCCCGCACTCACCGACCGCGACGACCTCGGGGCGGCGCTGCAGTTCGCGCATCCCGGCTTCCATGGCGCTGGACCACTCACTGGCGGCATGCGGGTGCAGACCCGCGGTGGCATACAGTCCCGCATGTTCGCGGGCCATGGCCGAGGCCTGTTCGGCATGCGCCAGGTCCGTGCCGGTCAGGATCAGGGTGTCGACGCCGGCTTCACGGGCGCGCTGCAGCGTCGCCGGCAGGTCGCGGGCGAAGCTGTCATGGGTCAGGTTGGCCCCGATATCCACCAGCGGGGCCGGTGAGCGGAACCTCAATGCCTCGGGCAGGCCAGTGTCCTGAGTGTCGGTCGTCTCGGCCAAGGCGGCGTCCTCCTCTACAACGATCGCGTATTGTACCTGTCGTCGATGGGATGGGGCCACGTCGGGGCGGTCATGCGTTACACTGGGCGACTTGATGAATCTGGAGGTGTTTGAGTGACGCTGTTACGTCTGGAACGGCTGCAACTGGCCTACGGCAACCAGGTACTGCTCGATGACGCCGAGCTGGTGCTGGAGAAGGGAGAGCGCCTGGCGCTGGTAGGCCGCAACGGTACCGGCAAGTCGACCCTGCTCAAACTGGTATCGGGCGAGATCACGCCGGACAGCGGCGATATCTGGCGAGCCCCTGGCCTGAAGATCGGGGTCCTGGCCCAGGATCTGCCCGATGCCACGGGTGCGACCATCTTCGATGTGGTCGCTCAGGGGTTGCCCGAGGCCGGTGAGCTGTTGTCGGAGTATCACCATCTGATACAGGCCGACGACCCCGACATGTCGCGCATGGCGAAGCTGCAGAGTCGTATCGAGGCCATCGATGGCTGGTCCTTCCATCAGCGCATCGACGTGGTGCTGACGCGCCTGGGGCTGCCGGAAGACGCCGAGATGTCAGGCCTTTCGGGTGGCTGGCGGCGGCGTGTGGCGCTGGCGCGTGCCCTGGTCGCCGAGCCCGACCTGCTGCTGCTCGATGAGCCCACCAACCACCTCGACCTGGACACCATCGCCTGGCTGGAAGAGCAGCTTTCGGCCTTCAATGGCGCCGTGCTGTTCATTACCCACGACCGGGCCTTCCTGTCGCGGCTGGCCACGGCGATCCTCGAGCTGGATCGCGGACGGTTGGGTCGCTATCCCGGCGATTACGCCAGGTATCAGGAGCAGAAGACCCACGAGCTGGAAGTCGAGGCGCGCGAGAATGCCGAGTTCGACAAGAAACTGGCTCAGGAGGAATCCTGGATTCGGCAGGGCATCAAGGCCCGGCGCACGCGCAACGAGGGCCGCGTCCGGGCGCTCGAGCAGATGCGTCGCGAGCGCAGTGAGCGCCGCGAGCGTCAGGGGCGTGCCAATCTGTCCGTGGACACCGGCGAGCGCAGCGGCAAGCGGGTGGTCGAACTCGAGCAGGTGACGCAGCGCTTCGGCGATGACGTCATCATCGACAATCTGAACATCGAGATCCAGCGCGGTGACCGCATCGGCTTCATCGGCCGCAACGGGGCCGGCAAGACGACATTGCTGAAGATCCTGCTCGGCGAACTGGAGCCCACCGAGGGCAGGGTGCGTGTCGGCACCAAGCTGCAGGTGGCCTATTTCGACCAGCTGCGCGCTGGCCTCGAGCCGGAGAAGACGGTCTACGAAAACGTGGCCCTGGGCAGTGACCGGGTCGAGGTGGGGGGACGCGACCGCCATGTCATGAGCTACCTGCAGGACTTCCTGTTCACGCCCGATCGCGCTCGTCAGCCGGTGAAGGCGCTGTCGGGCGGTGAGTCCAACCGCCTGCTGCTGGCGCGGCTGTTCACTCAGCCGGCCAATGTGCTGGTTCTCGACGAACCGACCAATGACCTGGACGTCGAGACCCTGGAGCTGCTCGAGGAACTGCTGTTGAGCTTCGACGGCACACTGCTGCTGGTCTCCCATGACCGGGCCTTCATGGACAACGTGGTGACCAGCGTGGTGGCCTTCGAAGGGGCCGGTAAAGTGCGCGAGTACGTCGGTGGCTACAGCGACTGGGTGCGTCAGGGCGGCAGTCTGCCGCCGGCCCCCTGGGAAGGAGCGGCGCGCCAGCATGCCGAGCCGGTATCCGCCGGTGACGCCGGTGGCTCGCGCAAGGCAGCGTCGACCCCGGCCACGCCGTCACGGTCGGCGGAGCCCAGGCGGGCCAAGCTGTCCTACAAGCTGCAACGCGAACTGGAAGGCCTGCCCGCCGAGATCGAACGCCTCGAGAATGAGGTGGCGGAATTCGAGCGTCAGGTGGGCGACCCGGCCTTCTATCAACAGGCATCCGATACGGTCAGCGAGACCCTGCAGGCGCTCAACGACAAGCAGGCCGAGCTGGATACGGCCATGGAGCGCTGGATGGAGCTCGAGGCCATGGCGGCCGGCGAGTAGCCCTGACACCCCCGGCCCACGACATGGGGCGGGGGGGGCAGGGCGAGGGCGCCGGAGCTATTCGGCGCTATCCTCGCCATCGTCACCGGTGCCCACGCGCACGGCCAGAACGTCGCACTTGGCGCCGTGGAGCACGCCGGTGGAGGTCGAGCCGAGCAGCAGGGCGAAGCCATGGCGACCGTGCGAGCCGACGACGATCAGGTCGACCTGCTGGTCCTCGGCGAAGCGATGAATCTCGGTATCCGGCATGCCGACCATGACGTGCTGGTTCTCGCTGGGCACATAGGGGTCGGCAATCTCGGCCAGGCGCTGCTTGGCATGCTCATCGAGCTGATCCTGGATGCTGGTGAGATCCATGGGGATATCGCCGCCGTAGGCGAAGCCGAGCGGCTCCAGGGTGTGCATGATGGAAAGCCTGGCCTGGTTGCGGTCGGCGATGTGCAGCGCACGCTTCAGGACTTTCTTGGAATCCTTGGTCAGGTCGACAGCGACCAGGACATGACGATATTCGTTGCTCATGTTGCAGTCTCCGCAGCGGTGTCCAACGGCAGTTGGTATCTGTCTTCTACTTTAGGATGCCGAAGGTGACAAGACAACGACTTGCATCAACACCGGGCCACTCGGCACTGGCACCGGAAGGTTGTCGCGACGTACAGGAAGGCCAATGCTCTGGTTGATGATTCTTGCCGTGGTGGGACTGGTGTTCGCTCCGGCCATGTGGCTGCGCCCCAGCCGGCGACAGCAACGCGTGATGGGGCTCCGCGAGCATGCGCGTGAGCTGGGCGTGGCGGTACGCATCGAGTCGTCGCCGCTGCATGATGGCGGCGAGACACTGCCCGCCTACCGCTGGCGTTATCCGCCCCAACAGCCGGGGCCCGACTTCCTGGTGGTACGCGAGGCCCTGGCCAGTGAATCGCTCAAGGCGTGTCAGCCGGGCTGGCGCTGGCGCGTGGAACCGCTGCGCGACTTGCCGGGGGACGCCTCGAACCAGCTTGCGACACTGCTGGAGACGTTGCCGGAGGATGCGGTCGTGGTCGAGTCCAGTGCCGCCTGCCTGACCCTGTGGTGGGATGAATCGCTGTCCAGGGAGGCGTTCACGCGTCTCGAGGCAGGCATGACCGATCTGGCGAAGGAACTGGCGGGGCGGCCGGACTACCCGGGCGCCCATTCGCGTCTGCGGGCGCCCAGGGCTCCATCGGCGGGCAGTTAGGCCTCTTCGCGCTCCTGTATGGCCAACCCGTTGGCCTCGATGCGTGACAGCAGGTCGATCAGTTGCTCGACTTCGTCGTCGTCGAGGCCGGCGAGCATCTCCTTGCGTGCCTGCGAGACGACCGCATCAATGCGTTCCAGCAGCGGCGTGGCCTTGTCGGTCAGGAAGATACGCTTGGCGCGCCGATCCTGGCCACAGGGGCGGCGTTCGATCAGCCCCTGCTCGGAAAGCTGGTCCAGGGTGCGGACCAGCGAGGGCGCTTCGACGCCGATGGCCCTCGCCAGATCGCACTGTGCCTGGTCGCTGCCCATCCGCCATAGATGATAGAGCGTGACCCAGCGTGTCTGCGTCAGGCCTTCCGGGGCCAGGCGCTGATCGATGACGGCGCGCCACAGGCGTGGCACGCGCGCGAGTTGGAAGCCGATATTTTGTTGCATAGCGCATCTACGTCTGAAAAACCTGTCTGGATTGTCCGAAGCCGCAGCGTGGAATGCAACCCGATAGTCCGTTAACTATTGCCCTTTCCTGACGGTCGCGAATGCTGTTCAACGTTATTTTGACTCTCGGCCGATGGCTGTGACTCGGGGTCGGCGATCAGGCCGCGGATGTTCAGCCCCGGCAGGCCGGGAGGCGAGCTGATGCGGCCATCGGCCCGGGTGGCGCTATCCGCGTCGGTCGCAACGTTGAAACGCAAGACGCCGATGCGCTGGCCACTGGCCGTCATGACGTCGATACGCCAGCGTCCCGCGCTGTCCTGGGGAAAGTTGCGCTTGTGCGTCCAGGCGCGGTAACCCTCGGCACGGCCACCCTGAATCTCCAGCGGAATGCGGTCGATCAGCTCGCCCTGGTGGCGCCACTCGTGCACAACTTCCTCGCGCAGCCCGCGGGGCGCATGAATCGCCGTATAGGCGTAGAGCCCCTGACGGGAGAGAGCATCGGGGGTCAGTTGCAGGCTGCCCCGGGGAGTGCGTGCCTCGACATCGAAGGCCGGTGACAGGGCGCTACCCGAGATCCACAGGCTGGCCGGTGGTACCCAGACGCGGCCGGTCCAGGCGATGCCGGCCAGCAGCGGCAGCAGCGCCAGCATGAGCAGCCAGCGTTGCACGGTCATGGGGCGCAGCAGGTGCATCAGGCTGGGCAGACTGAAGATCACGGTCGCTGCCAGTGCCAGCAGCAGGCTCTGCCCCGTGGTCAGGTGCAGTAGGGTGGGCAGGCTGACCAGCACCACCAGGAAGACGCACTGAGCATGAAAGGCGAAGTAGAGGCTGCGTTTGTGCTCGGCGAGTCTATAGTAGAGAGGGTCGAGTACCGACAACAGCGCCAGTGCTGCCATGGCCAGGGTGAAGACGGCCTGGCCGCTGGACCACACCGTGGTCGCGAGGAGAAACGGCAAGGTGAAGAACAGAGTCTCCTGGTGCACCATCTGGGCAATGAAGGTGGTCACGCCGCGCGGCAATGTCGGATAGCCGCGGCGCGACAGAAAGCGCCCGATCAGGCTCTCGGATAGCAGCAGACACCAGGTCAGCAGCATGCCCAGGGCCAGCGTGGCGCCCAGCCACTGTTGCCGCTCGACGAGGAAGAAGCTGCCGGCGCCGGCCAGGAAGGCGACCGGTGGCCACAGCCAGCTCCAGGGGCGGATCTTTTCGGTGAGCCGTTCAATGCGGGCTTCCCAGACGCCCAGGCGCGAGGCCCCTGCCGGCGTTCGAGGGTCGGTCCGGCCCGCTGGCTCGGGGGGACGATTCGGTGACATGGGCGTATCTTATCAGCTTGTGGCACGCGTCGGGGGCGTTGCTGTCGACATTACAGGGCCGAGGCTTGACGTAGACTCGGCGGTACCCCAAGCTGTCAGAAATCAAACGGCCGTATGAATTCCTGCACGGAGATTCGTGGATGATCTATCAAGGCAATGCCATCTCGTTGGCGCGTGATGATCAGGGCATCGCGACCCTGACCTTCGATCTGAAGGACGAGTCGGTCAACACGCTGTCCGGCGCCGTCGTCCAGGAACTGGGCGAGGCGTTGGAAGCGCTGCGCGGTGAGTCGGATATCAGTGGGCTGATACTGACCAGTGCCAAGGATGCCTTCATCGTCGGGGCTGACATTACCGAGTTTCATGGCATGTTCGCCAAGGGTGAAGACGAGATTCAGGCCATGCTCGAGCGGGTTCACGGGATCTTCAATGGTCTCGAGGACCTGCCGTTCCCGACGGTCAGTGCCATCAATGGCCTGGCCCTGGGCGGTGGCTGTGAAGTGACCCTGGCCACCGATTTTCGCGTCATGAGCGACCAGGCCAAGCTCGGCCTGCCTGAGACCAAGCTCGGCATCCTGCCCGGCTGGGGAGGCTGTGTGCGTCTACCGCGGCTCATCGGCGCGGACAACGCCATCGAGTGGATCTCCGGGGGCAGCGAGAACCGCGCCGATGACTGCCTCGCAGTCGGTGCGGTCGACGCCGTGGTGCCGGCCGAGTCCCTGGAGGACGCCGCCCGCGATATCCTCAGCCGAGCCGGACAGGGCGAGCTCGACTATCAGGCTCGGCGTGCCGAGAAGCAGGGGCCGCTGAAACTGGATGCCATCGAGCAGATGATGGCCTTCGAGACCGCCAAGGGTTATGTCGCCGGCAAGGCCGGGCCCCATTACCCGGCACCCATCGAGGCCATCAAGGTCATCCAGAAGGGTGCCGGCGAAGAACGTGCGCGGGCTCAGGCGATCGAGGCCAGTGCCTTCGCCAGGCTGGCGCTGACCGATGTCTGCTACAACCTGGTGGGGCTCTTCCTCAATGACCAGGTGGTCAAGAAGAAGGGCAGCCAGTACGCCAGGCAGTCCGCGCCCGTCAATCAGGCCGGTGTGCTCGGGGCCGGCATCATGGGCGGTGGCATTGCCTACCAGAGCGCGTCGAAGGGCACGCCCATCCTGATGAAGGACATCAAGGAAGAGGCGATCGAGCTGGGACTCAAGGAGGCTCGCAAGCTCTTCGGCAAGCAGCTGGAGCGCGGCAAGCTCTCCAGCGAGCAGGTGGCCGAGCGGCTCGGCAATATCCGCCCGACCCTGAGCTATGGTGACTTCGGCCATGTCGACCTGGTGGTCGAGGCCGTGGTCGAGAACCCCAAGGTCAAGGGCGCGGTGCTGGCCGAGGTCGAGGAGTACGTGAGTGAAGATGCCATCCTCACTTCCAATACCTCGACCATCTCGATCACACGCCTGGCCGAGAACCTGAAGCGGCCCGAGAACTTCTGCGGCATGCACTTCTTCAATCCGGTGCATCGCATGCCGCTGGTCGAGGTCATTCGTGGCGAGAAGACCTCCGATGCCGCGGTTGCCGCGACCGTGGCCTATGCGCGCCAGATGGGCAAGACGCCGATCGTGGTCAACGACTGCCCCGGCTTTCTGGTCAATCGGGTGCTGTTCCCGTACTTCGGCGGCTTCAGTCAACTGATCGCCGCCGGCGCGGACTTTCAGCGCGTCGACAAGGTCATGGAAAAGTTCGGCTGGCCCATGGGGCCGGCCTACCTGCTCGACGTAGTGGGCATGGACACCGCCGTGCATGCCGGCGACGTCATGGCCGAAGGCTTCCCGGAGCGCATGGGCAGCCTGGGCGGTGGCGGCGATGACGGCCGACCGCAGAGCGCCATTCAGGTGATGTTCGACAATGACCGCCTGGGGCAGAAGAACGCCAAGGGCTTCTATGCCTATGAAGAGGACAGGAAAGGCAAGCCGCAGAAGACCAGTGACGCGACGGCCATCGAACTGGTCAAAAGCGTCGCCGAGTCGGGTCGCGACTTCTCCGACGACGACATCATCGCGCGAATGATGACGCCGTTATGCCTGGAAGCGGTGCGCTGCCTCGAGGACAACATCGTCGGTACGCCGGCCGAGGCCGACATGGCATTGATCTATGGCATCGGCTTCCCGCCGTTCCGCGGTGGCGCCCTGCGCTATATCGATGCCATGGGGCTCGAGGCCTTCGTCGCCCAGGCCGACGAGCTGGCGGCCGAGCTCGGGGCGCTGTATGCGCCGACCGACAAGCTGCGCGAGATGGCACGCAACGGCGAGCGTTTCTATCAGGAGGCCGCCGAGGCCTGATTCACGTGCTATTCACCACTTGCCTTATCAAGTGTCGGGGAGAAACCATTCGATGAGTCTGAATCCGAGAGATATCGTGATCGTGGACGGCGTGCGCACGGCCATGGCCAAGGCCAAGGGCGGCGCCTTTCGTCACGTGCGTGCCGAGAACCTGTCGGCCGGTGTCATGCAGTCGCTGTTCGAGCGCAATCCGAAGCTCGACCCCGCTGAAGTCGATGATGTCATCTGGGGCTGCGTCAACCAGACCCTGGAGCAGGCCATGAACATCGCCCGCAACGCGGCGATCATGACCGGCATTCCGCGCACGGTGCCGGCCCAGACGGTCAACCGTCTGTGCGGCTCCTCGATGAGTGCGTTGCATATTGCGACGGCCAACATCCGCGCCGGCATGGGCGACTTCTACATCATCGGCGGGGTCGAGCACATGGAGCATGTGCCGATGACCCATGGCGTGGATGTCAATCCGGCGGCCAGCAAGCATGCCGCCAAGGCTGCCATGATGATGGGCCTCACCGCCGAACTGCTGGGCAAGATGCATGGCATTTCGCGGGAGGACCAGGATGCCTTCGGCGTGCGTTCGCATCAGCGCGCGCATGCCGCCCAGCAGAATGGCGGCTTCGACAATGAGATCATCGGCATCGAAGGCCACGACGACCAGGGGTTCCGCGTGCGCGTCGATCGCGACGAGGTCATCCGCGAGGACGCGAGCATGGAATCCATGGCCGGGCTCAAGCCGGCGTTCGACCCGCGCAACGGTACCGTGACGGCTGGCACCTCCTCGGCGCTTTCCGTGGGTGCCAGCGGCATGGCGGTCATGAGCGCCGAGCGCGCCAGTGCGCTCGGCCTGGAGCCCATCGCCCGGGTCCTGTCCACCGGCGTGGCGGGCTGTGATGCCTCGATCATGGGCTATGGGCCGGTGCCGGCGTCGAAGAAGGCGCTCAAGGCGGCGGGACTGACGATCGACGACATCCAGACCGTCGAGCTCAATGAAGCCTTCGCCGCCCAGTCGCTGCCGGTTCTCAAGGACCTGGGGCTGAAGGACCGCATGGATGAAGCCGTCAACCTGCATGGCGGTGCCATCGCCCTGGGTCACCCGCTGGGCTGCTCCGGGTCGCGCATCTGCACCACGCTGCTCAATGTGATGCAGGAACAGCGCACCTCGCTGGGGCTTGCCACCATGTGCATCGGCATGGGGCAGGGCGTGGCCACGGTGTTCGAACGCCTGCGCTGAATTGCCTTTCTGACAGAGATGCTCGCCAGCGGCGCCCTTCGAGGGCGCCGTTTTTGTATCCGTGGCCACGCTGGCGACACCGCGGATTCGCCTGCCTGAGCAGCGAGGGGGCGGCGGACCGAAAAGGCGGTCGGGGAAGCGAAAAATCGACTAGCCTGACCAGGTAAGCAGTGGAACTGAGCGCGGGCTGGCGTGGGATAGGTGGCGCTGGCTCTCAAGCTGCGGTACGGGAATCAGAATACTCAGTCAAGCAGGATGACGCCGAAGAGGAGGTAATGTATCACGACTCAGCACTCCAGAAGTGCGGGAGGCCACCATGAACAACAAGAAATTCTGCTGTGGCTGCCTGTGCCTGCTGCTCGCGGCTCCGCTTGCCCAGGCACAGAATGACTTGCTGCGAGGCATCGTCGAGGACGTTGGTCGGGCGATTCTCGAGGATCAGCAAACCAGCCGGGAGGAAGCCGAGCGTCGACGACGCGAACACGAACAACAGGCGCAGCAGCGACGTGCCGAACAGTCAGCGTCCTCGCCATCTTCCGGCCACTCCAACACAGCACACACCGCATCACCTTCCAGAGCAGGCGCCGACCCCGAAGCGGCGCAAGGTCCTGCCTCCACCACCACGACACTACCTTCCCGACAGACAGTGTCGCGTCTGCAGGAAATGCTCAACCAGCTGGGCTACAACGCCGGGCCTGTCGACGGCCTGATGGGAAGAAAGACCGCCACGGCGATCCGGGCCTTCCAGGCGGATCAGGGAGTGCGCCGGACCGGCCAGCCTTCCGCCAGCCTGGCGCTGGCGCTGCAGGATGCGCTGCAGAACCGGCCGGAGCGGGCACAATCCGCCCCAGCAAGCGCTCAGTCGCCTAGCTTCGATTGCCGCCAAGCTAGGGCCGCCGCCGAGCATGCCATCTGTGGCTCCGGGGAGCTGGCGAGGCTGGATATCCAGGTTAATGACGCCTACCAGGCACGCCTGTCCGGATCTTCCGACCGGTCATCGCTGCGTCAACGACAACGTGACTGGATCCAAGAACGCAATCGCTGCGGAGAGGACTCCGGGTGTCTGGCAACCGCTATGCGTGCGCGGGAAGCCGAGCTTCGCACGACGCCTGCCGCTACGTCCGAGTCTCGCGATACCCGGGCAGTGACGGATGCCGTGTCTCCGGAGGCGGGGCAATCCCGGGAGGTCAGCGCCTCGGCGGTGCAGCGCGAGGGCGGACGAGTCATCCTGACCTACCCCTTCGATGACACGCCCCACTCGGAAGAGGAGAGGCGGGAGATCGAAAAGCTCGAGCGCCTCCAGTCGCGCATGTATCACGCCTATCTGGCGCATGCGGAGGGTGCGGATAGCCAGCAGGAGAACCTGCTGTATATTGCCTGGCAACACCTGGATCGCCAGGATACGCGAGATTACCTCTGCAGCACCCAGGAGATGCAATCGGGGCAGCCGGGATGCATGTCCTACGCGGACGCAGAATGGAAAGCTCTGATGTTGTTCGACCCCAACCCGGGGGTGGTGTTCGAAAGCAAGGGGGATGGACGTTTCTCCTGGTGGCGAGGCGCCAACGAATTCGAACGCAAACGCAGGATCCAGCAATTTCGAGACTCCCCCGCGGTCCAGGCCTTTTTGGCCGAGGCGCCGGGGCCCCGGGTGCAGTACGAATATGTCCTGGTCGGTGGGGTGGGAGAATATGATTTTGATCAGGAAAGCTTCGAGCTCTGGGTCAGGGGGCTGTATAAAGAGAAGCGCGTTTCTCTGGTGTCGGGCGTGAGTCGGCTGTTGTCGGGCGCGCGTCGGCTGGAGGTGGCAGAATACGAGCATCGCTTTGCCGTGCCACCCACCCATGCCGAAGCGTTCCGCGAGAAAGTGACCCAACTGAGTGGGGGCGATGAAGCTCGTTTTCAGTTGCACATCGCCATCGAGGGATCCCTCGACCAGGCCAGTGCCGGATGGCAGGCGACGGTTCAGGAGATCGAGTATGTGCTGGGGGATGAAGCGGACGGCAAGACCCTGGAGTCCTTGCGTGGGGACCTTGTGCAGTCGTCGGAAGAGGCGGCGCAAAGCCTGGCGTCGGCGACGTCAAGTGCCGAGGCCGATGGCAGCTCAGCCAGCGTCCTGCGCGACTTGGACCTGACCTTCAATGAGGCCGGGCGACTGGACTTTTCCCCCGACGATCATGATGCCGTCGCCTACCTCATGGCGGCTGGCCTGCAGGGCCTGAGCAGCGAGTCCATGCAGAGGCCGCTGGGCTACTTGCTCAAGGACCTGGTCAAGGAGGATCTGGGAGAGCAGTACCTGGGCTGCTATGCCGCCCGCACGGAGCGCACGGAGAAAGACTGCGATAGTTTCGATGGCTTCATGGCAGGAAGTGAGTTCGAGGCACGTCGGCTGCGACGCCATGTCTTCGATGAGCTGGTGCCGGCCATGGTACGCGAGGCACCGCCGTTGCCGATTGCCATCACCGAGGTCTTGCCGGCCACCCTGGGGCGCTATGATTTCGGTGCCGAGGCCTTTGCACTCACTTACCGGCGTGCCCGCTTCCCGGGGTTCGGCGTGCTGCGCGCCTATAGACGCTCTCTCCCGTCGGTCCATGAGTCGCTTCCGGAGCGCCTTGCCATGCCACCCGACCAGGCCGAGGCCCTGCTCGACAAGCTGGTCGACCGGTCGGTGGAGTTGCATCTGGATTACGATATTCAGACGATCGATGTCCAGCGCAACGCCGAGATGTCCATGGAGCCTTTGCGTATGCGAATCCGGACGAAAGATGGCGACGTCCTGCGCGAGCAGTCACTGTGAGCAGTAGCTCGCAGATAAGGAGGAAGCGACCCGGAGGGACGATCCTCCGGGTCGCTTGCCATCCTGACGTAAAGGGACGCACCTTACAGAATTCCCGCCTCGAGTCCGGCGGCGAGCGCCATGCCGAGTTCTTCCACCTGATCCTCGAAGTCCGCCTGCCACTCGCCCTGGCAGATCAGCGGTGCCTGGGCCCATTTCCAGCCCAGGCCGGTGACGATGCCTTCCACGGCGCGCTGCGTGCCGGTGCCGTCCCGGCCGGCGCGAATGTACAAGGCGCAGGGCAGCCCACGCTTTTCCTCGAGGACGGCGTAGTAGCTGCGGTCGAAGAAGTCCTTGAGGGCACCGCTCATGTAGCCCAGGTTTTCGGTGGTGCCGAGCAGAATGGCATCGCAGTGGTGGACATCCTCGGGCCCGGCGTCGAGGGGTGCCTTGAGGGTTACGCTGACATCGGCGATATCCGCATGGCGGGCGCCGCGCGCTGCCGCGTCGCGCAGGCGGCGGGTGTTGTCGGAAGGCGCATGGGCCACGATCAGCAGGTGTTTCATGAGGCGCCTCGTGGTTGCAGGGGTTGAAGAAGGACGTGACGGCCATCATGCCATGAGAAGACGTCGTTGACAGGCTAACGGCTTTTGCCGAGCCTGAGTCAGCCGGGAGCGCCGCGAGTGACTCCCTTCATGCGACTTTCCAGGAGCACAACGAAGATGGCTTTTGCACTGACCAAGATGCGCGTAGAAAGCAATGCCTTTGCCGACCAGGGTGTCATCCCGGTGCGTTACACCGGGGACGGGGAGGACCTGTCGCCGGCCTTGTCCTGGCAGGATGCGCCGGAAGGTACCAAGGGGTTCGCGGTGATCTGTCATGACCCGGATGCCCCCCTGGTCGAGCATGGTGGCTATGGCTTCGTTCACTGGGTGCTGTACAACCTGCCGGGCTCGGTGACCTCACTCGACGAAGCCACCCCGGTGGGCACGCGAGGTGTCAACCACTTCGGGGGTAATGGCTATGGCGGCCCCATGCCGCCCGAAGGGCATGGCGTACACCAGTATTACTTCTGGGTGCTGGCGCTGGACAAGCCCACCGACCTGCCGGAAGGCATCAGCATGGCCGAGTTGCTCAAGCAGGTGGAGCCGCATCTGCTGGGGATGAACCGTCTCGTCGGCACCTACCGCCGTGACTGAGAGCGGTAGCGGGACCTGGGCTGCCCGTGCTGCGGTGCGGGCAGGCTTCAGCCCGACACTACCTCGTTTACCTCCGGGACGCTCACGTCATCATTCTGGGTGATGATGCGTTCCAGTTCTTCGCAGAAGGCTTCCAGGGCCTCGCTGGTGTGGCCTGGACGGCAATGCATCTCGATCTCGACCTGCCCGAGAGCCGGCAGGCCCTCTGCCTGGCCGACGATGCGGCAGCCTGCCGGTACGCTGCGCGGTGTCTTGACGGTCATGGCCAGTCCGGCCTGCACGGGCAGGTTGATGCCGGTAGGCGACTGGCTCGAGTAATGAATCTCCCAGGGCTGCTCGGCGCGCCCCAGGGCGGATAGTGCGTGGGCGCGGAACACGCAGCCCTCCGGGTTGAGCGCCAGCGGAATCGTTTGCCAGTCTTCCAGCCGGCAGTGCTCGGCCACCACCCAGACCATGGGCTCCCAGCCCAGCAGCTGACCTGACTGTGTCGGCAGGTGGCGAATCGACAGCACCACATCCAGCAAGCCTTCCTGAAACTGATTGACCACATTGGCGCTGATATCGCAGTTCAGCTCCAGCCGCGTGTCCGGGAAGCGCTGCGCGTAGCGCGGCAAGAGGTTGGGTAAATAGGCGCTGGCCTGTTCCTCGGAGGTGGCGAAGCGAATCAGTTCGCCGCGCCGTCGATTGCCGAGCAATTCCCGGGCCTCGTCTTCCAGCTTGAGCATGTGGCGTGCATACGGCAGCAGTTGCTCGCCGTGGGCGGTGAGCAGCACGCTGCGACTGGTGCGTTCGAACAAGGCCTGGCCCATTTGATCTTCCAGTCGCTTGATCTGCAGGCTGATGGCGGACTGTGTGCGGTGCAGCACCTTGCCAGCGGCGCTGAATCCCTGACTTTCGGCCACGGTCACGAAGGCACGAAGCAGCACGGTATCCATAATTAATGAGCCTTTGAAATTGGTTTTATCTCAATCATTCATTTTTATTATGGGGACCCCTTGCCTAGGCTGTCCACCGTGCATTGTTAAACGGAGACCCCCATGACCGTGGCAACTTCAGCCGACCGAAGCGGCGTGTCCCTGAACGGCTTGATCGATCTACAGCGCTACCCGCTGGACCACCTGGATGGTGAGGCAGGCCGCGAGCTGATCGCTCAATGTCGCGAGCAACTGGCTCAGGATGGCTGCGTGGTGCTCAAGCGTTTCGTGCCCGAACAGGCCTTGAGTCGTCTGGAACGCGAAACCGAGCGACTTTCGCCGGAAGCGCATTACAACCAGACCGAGACCAACCCCTACAACAGCGACGCCGATCCCGATCAGCCTGCCAGCCACCCCCTCAATCGCTTCGATGACCGAACCAATGGATTCGTGGCGGGGGATCGCATCGATGCCGATACCATCATCCGTCAGGTCTACGAAAACCCCGAGTTCCAGCGCTTCATTGCCTCGGTGGTCGGCATGGAGGAGATCCACCAGTATGCCGATCCGTTGGCCGATCTGGTGATCAATGTGCTGCGCGAGGGCTGCCAGCATCCCTGGCACTACGATACCAACGAGTTCATCGTCACCATGATGACCCGGCAATCCCACGGTGGTGGGCGTTTCGAGTACGCGCCGGGCATTCGCAGCCCCGAAGGCGAGAACTTCGCGGAAGTCGAAAAGGTCATCGACGGTGATCGCTCACGCCTCAAGTCCCTGGATCTACAACCTGGGGACCTGCAGGTCTTCTTCGGGCGCTACTCGTTGCACCGTGTCACGCCGGTGGAAGGCGACAAGGAGCGTCACACGGTGATCTTCGCCTACGCCAAGGAGCCCGGATTCATCGGCCGTCCCGAGCGTGCCCAGCGCATCTTCGGGCGCATGGCGCCGGTCCATGAAAGCCTGCAGAAAGAGGGCATGAGCCGCAACGACGCCCTGGCCGACTGAGCCCGCTCCCCACCTTGTCACCGATCCACCTGCGAGAGAAGCGGATTGCATGAGTATCGTCGATTTCGAAAAGCTGACCGATAACGAACCCGAGAGTGTCCCGGTGGTGCCATCGGCGCCCATGGCCAATGGCGACAGCATTCCCACCGCCTTTGACCCGGTGCAGCTGCGTGCCGGCAGGCTGCAGCGACTGCGCGCCATGATGGCCGAACAGGGCTATGCCGCCGTGGTGCTCTTCGACCCCTACAACCAGCGTTATGCCACCGGCTCGCGCAACATGTTCGGCTATTTCCTGCGCAACTCCACCCGCTACATCTATGTGCCGTTGGAAGGGCCGGTGATTCTCTTCGAATATCCGGGCAGCGCGCATGTCTCCACCTGGCTGGAGACCATCGATGAGTCGCGTACTTCCAAGGTGGTGTGGTCGGCGGTCAATCAGCGCGACGAGATGTCGTCCGACCCCTTCGGCATCGAGATCGCCGAGCTGATGGCAGAACACGGCCGCGGCAACAGGAAGATCGGCCTGGATCGCTGCACGCTGAATCTGGCGCGTTCTCTCGAAGCGCAAGGGCTGGATGTGCATGACTGCATGCAGGACACCCTGCACTGTCGACGCATCAAGACGCCGCAGGAAATCGCCTGCCTGGCGCAGTCGATGGCCGGCAGCGAGGCCGCCGTGGCCGAAGTCGAGGCCGCCATCAAACCCGGCGTCACCGAGAACGAGCTGTTCGCCATCCTGTACGGCGATGTCATCCGCCAGGGCGGGGAGTTCATCGAGACCCGGCTGCTGTCCTCCGGACCGCGCACCAACCCCTGGTTCAACGAGGCCAGCGACCGGGTGATTCGCCCTGGTGAGCTGGTGGCCCTGGACACCGATACCATCGGTTGCCATGGCTATTATTCCGATTTTTCGCGGACCTTTCATGTCGGGCCCGGCAAGCCGAGCGCCTACCAGAAAGGCCTGTATCGCATGGCCTACGATCAGGTCCATCACAACATGGGCATTCTCAAGCCGGGCATGAGCTACCGCGAGATTGCGGAAAAGGCCTGGAAGATTCCCGAACGCTTCCTGGACCGGCGCTATCCGTCGGTCATCCACGGCGTGGGCATGCATGGCGAGACGCCGCTGGTCGCCCACCACATGGATTTCGACCGCTTCTCCAAGGACGGCATTCTCGAGCCGGGCATGGTGGTCTCGGTGGAAAGCTATATCGGCGAGGTCGGTGCCGCCGATGGCGTCAAGCTGGAGGAAGAAGTGCTGGTCACCGAGACCGGCATCGAGAAGCTGTCGCGCTACCCGTTCGACGAGGCGCTGCTCGACCGGGAGGTCTGAGTGCTGTCTGCACGCCTGACGATTGTCGAGATGAGCGCCGGGGACAAGGCCAGGTGAGGGTCTTTTGCCATGGGTGAGGAGCACTGCTCCGAACGGGCTGGCCATGGATGGCCAGCACAGGACCTGCAAGCGAAGCGGGACGCGAAAGCGCCGCAGGGCAAAAGTGGCGCCCAGGGAAGGGTTCATGGCGCCCTCGCGGGATTTGTCGCTGGAAAGCTCATCGTTTCTGTCGGTCGGGCCGGGAAGGCCATGCCAGCAAGGGGCGTGGCTTCCGGTCTGCCCAAGTATTGAAGAGAGACCCATGACCAATGTGACCCACTGGATTGCCGGCGAGCGCCTGGTCGGCGAACGCAGGATCGATGTCTACAACCCGGCCACCGGTGAAGCCATTCGCCAGGTGGCACAGGGTGATGCCGCCACCGTGGAACAGGCCGTCGCCGGCGCTCGTGCGGCATTGCCGGCGTGGCGCGAGATGCCGCCGGCCAGGCGCGCTCAGGTAATGTTCCGGTTCAAGATGCTGCTGGAACGCGATGCCGAGCAGATCTGTCAGCTGGTCGCCGAGGAACATGGCAAGGTACTCGAGGATGCCATGGGCGAGCTCAAGCGTGGCATCGAGAACGTCGAATACGCCTGTGGCGTCCCGGAACTGCTCAAGGGTGAGTATTCGCACAACGCCGGGCCGGGCATCGATACCTGGTCCAACCACCAGCCGCTGGGCATCGTGGCCGGCATCACGCCCTTCAACTTTCCTGCCATGGTGCCGTTGTGGATGTATCCCATGGCCATCGCCTGCGGCAATGCCTTCATCCTCAAGCCCTCCGAGCAGGTGCCTTCGGCGGCCCTCAGGATGGCCGAGCTGCTCGACGAGGCCGGCCTGCCGAAGGGCATTTTCAGCGTTGTCCATGGCGACCGTGAAACCGTCGAGGCGCTGATCGAGGCGCCGGACGTCAAGGCATTGTCCTTCGTCGGCTCGACGCCGGTGGCGCGTTCGATCTATCAGCGCGGCGCCACGAACGGCAAGCGCGTCCAGGCGCTGGGTGGGGCCAAGAACCATGCCATCGTGCTGCCGGATGCCGATCTCGACAATGCAGCGAGCACCCTGGTAGGGGCGGCCTTCGGCAGTGCCGGGGAGCGCTGCATGGCCATCTCCGTGGCGGTCTGCGTGGGCGATCACACCGCTGATGCGTTGGTGGACAAGGTGGCCGATCAGGCGCGTCACCTGAAGATTGGGCCGGGAACCGAGAAGGGACTCGACATGGGGGCGCTGGTCAACGCCGCCCATCGCGACAGGGTGGCCGGCTACATCGCTCGGGGCGAACAGGCCGGTGCCGATCTGGTGGTCGATGGTCGGGCGCATGCGCGGGTCGAGGCGTCACCGGGCTACTTCCTGGGCGCGACGCTGTTCGACCGGGTGACGCCGGAGATGAGCATCTACCGTGACGAGATCTTCGGTCCCGTGCTGTGTGTGGTGCGCGTCGAGACCTTCGAGGACGCCATCGAGCTGATCAATGGTCACCAGTATGGCAACGGCACCTGCCTCTTCACCCGGGATGGCGAAGCGGCACGTCGCTTCGCCGACCGCATCGAGGTTGGCATGGTCGGCATCAATGTGCCGTTGCCGGTGCCGGTGGCCTTTCATAGTTTCGGTGGCTGGAAGGAGTCACTGTTCGGCGACCTGCATGCCTATGGTCCCGATGCGGTCCGGTTCTATACCCGCCGCAAGTCGGTCTCCCAACGCTGGCCCCAGCGTAACGAGTGGGCCAGTGCCGAGTTCAGTTTTCCATCCGGTTGAGACATGACAGCGAAAGCTTGAGTCCTGCTGATCTGCGCCCGTTTCAGTACCGAACGGGCGTTGTGCCGTTCGGCGGCTGGATGGTAAGGCGTGGCCAGCCTTGATATGGTTCATTCGTTCATATTGAGTAACGCTTTTTGCGAGGTAGAGCCAGGATGCACAAGGTGATGGGTGGCGCATTGATGGCCGGTCTTGTCACGGCGCTGTTGAGCAGTGCCGCGCCGGCGGGTGATGACGACCGCAAAGTGTTTGGCTGGGTCGAGAAAGCAACAATCGAGGAGCCCTGGGGGCCCGAGGTCAAGGTCAAGCTGGACAGCGGTGCCTTGACGTCGTCCATGCAGGCCGAGGATATCGAGAGATTCAAGCGCGATGGCGAAGAATGGGTGCGCTTCGTCGTCGAGGTCGAGGATGAGTCGACCGAGGAAGTCGTGTCCAAAACCTTCGAGCGCCCGGTGTTTCGCAACCTGATCCTCACTGGCGCCGGCGGTCAGGATCGACGCCCGGCTGTCCTGATGACCATGTGCATCGGCGATACCCGCTACGAAGAGCAGTTCAGCCTGGAGGACCGCAGTGACATGAATTATCCGGTCCTGCTGGGGCGACGGACCATCCAGGAACTGGGGCTGCTGGATGTCACCCGTACCTTTGAGCAGGAGCTGGAGTGTGATGAAGATACGCCGCTGCACGCCCATGATGACAAGGAACTGGCCGAGGATATCGGCACCTGAGCCGCGTTGTCCGATGAACCGGGCCAGGAGGCAGTATGTCTGAGACGTCCTGGCTGAAGGTCTATTATGACGCTGCCTGCCCGTTGTGTCGTCGTGAACGCCAGCGTTACGAGCGCTGGGCACAGCGGGCCAACTCCGTGGAGTGGCTGGATGCCAACGCCCATGAAGCCGTGCTCAATGAGCACGGCGTGACGGTGCAGGAAGCGCTGTTGTCCTTGCATGTCGAGGACGCCAACGGCCAACTGTATCGCGGCATGCCGGCCTATAGCCTGCTGATGAAGCGGATCCCGCTGATGCGGCCACTGGCCGTGCTGATCAGCCTGCCCGTCATCAAACCGGCGCTGACCTGGTGGTATGACCGCTGGGTCAGGCGGAGGCTCTCCCGGCAAGGGCGGCTCTGAGCCGAGCATCGAAAACCGCGAGGTGTTGATCCCTGAATGGCAAGCCGTGCGTTGTCACCCCTGCCTACCACTCGGCAGCTGCAATGTTTCCTGGCAGTCGCCGAGGAACTCAATTTCCGCCGTGCCGCCGAACGTCTGCACATGTCGCAGCCTCCCCTGTCACGCCAGGTCAGCGGGTTGGAAGACCTGCTCAGGGTCAGGCTCTTCGAGCGGGATACTCATGGCGTGCGTCTGACGCCGGCGGGAGAAGCCTTCGAAGCCGATGCCCGAGCAGTGCTCGAGTCACTGGACGACTCGCTGGTGCGGCTGCGCCGCATGGCGCCCAAGGGCAGCAGCGATGTTCGGTTGGGGCTGACCAGCGTGATCGATTTCAGCCTGGTGCCGGGCATTCGCGATGTCCTGAAGAGTGATCGCCTCCCGGCGGGAATGCGGATCGAGGAGGCGTATTCGAAGCATCTGGCCGAACGCTTGTGGAACGGGGAACTGGATCTGGCTCTGGTCGGCGAGGTGGCCGAGCCGGGCGAATCGGTCCAGGCCCGGCGCGTCGCCCTTGATCCGATGATGGTAGCGTTGCATGAGGACCACCCGGCAGCCGGCCGCTCGGAGGTATCATTCGATGACCTGGGAAGTAGCCGGCTTTTCTGGTTCCCGCGTCATGATAATCCGACCTTCCATGATCACTGCGAACGGGTCTTCGCGGACCATGGTTATGCGCCGCCGCGGCGTCCCGAGCCGCAGGAGCACATGAGCCTGCTGGCACGGGTAGCCGCCGGCGAGGGCGTTGCCTTTCTGCCCACTACCATGCATGCCGCCAGTCGGCTCGGCGTGGTCTACCGGCCCTTTACGGCCGACCTCGAAAAGCGCTTGAGCATCGAACTCAAGCTGCTGTGGCGAGCCGACGAAGCGCGTACCGAGGTATTGCAGCTCGTTGAGCATCTGCTCGACGGGGCGGCCCCTCACCGAAGCAGCACGGGGCTGTCGCGGCGTTAGGCATTGACCCCCTTCATGCCTTCTTCAGTATAACGTTCCCCATGCGCGGCGTCCGGTGGCAGGGCCGTGTCGAGGGCGTCCAGGTCACGTTTTTCGAGCTCCAGGGCCAGCGCCCCCAGGTTCTCGTGCAGGTAGGTCGAACGACGGGTGCCGGGGATGGGCACGATATGCGCGTCCCGAGTCAGCAGCCAGGCGAGTGCCACCTGGCCCGGAGTAGCCTCGTGGCGTTCGGCCACGCGATGAATCGTATCCAGCAAGGACAGGTTATGCGACAGGTTATCGGCCTGAAAGCGTGGGTTGTGGCGCCGAAAGTCGTCTTCGGCTAGATCCGCTTGTTGAGTGATGCGTCCCGTCAGGAAACCACGACCCAGAGGAGAGTAGGGCACGACGCCGATTCCAAGGCGTTGCGCCGTAGGCAGAATCTCGGTCTCGATATCACGTGTCCACAGCGAATACTCGGTCTGCAGTGCCGTGATCGGGTGAACGGTATGGGCCTTGGCCAATGTGCTCGCCGAGACTTCGCAGAGGCCGACATGGGCGATCTTGCCGGCCTGGACCAGCTCTGCCAGACACTCCATGGCGGCACGGATATCACCCTGTGGATCGACGCGGTGCAGGTAGTAGAGGTCGATACGCTCCACACCGAGACGCTTCAGGGAAGCATCGCAACAGGCACGGATGTACTCTGGCCGATTGTTGACCCGGCGCGCATAGTCGGCATCTCCGCGATCGATGCCGCACTTGGTGGCGATCCTGATAGCGTTCCGGTCGCCTGAACGCCGGCGATGGTTCAGAAAATCGCCGATCAGGGATTCGTTGTGACCGCGCCCGTACATGTCGGCGGTGTCGATGAAGTCGATACCGGCGTTGGCGACCTCGTCGAGCATGTCGCGAGAGGCCGTGTCGTCGGAAGGGCCATAGAACTCGCTGATGCCCATGGCACCATAGCCCAGTGCGGAGACGTTCAAGTTCTGGCCCAGGGTGCGGCGGGCCAGCGGAGTGATGGGTGAGGACATGACAGGGCTCCATTCGTATGAGGACGTTCGGTGATCACCGAACGCCCCGTATACTGAGCTCACCCGCCGGATGGGGGAATGATCGTTATGGTAATACCGTTAGGGTATCGCATCTGACGAATTCCCCGGGGCTTCGCGGAGCCTCATTCGTCGTGTAGTCGATCCAGTGTCGTGATCAGCCGTTGGCAGATGGCGTCGAGGCTGTCGCGCTGTTTGTCGTTGGTGAGCTGTCCCTGGGCATCGAAGGCGTCACCGGCTCCGCCGACGGCCAGCTGGTTCGGCAGGACAGTCACGCCGATATTGGTCAGCAACTGGCGCAATGGATTCAAAGCGCGCAGGCCGCCCAGGCCTCCCGGGGAGGCGCCCACCAGGGCCGCCTGGCGGTCCTGGAACAATGCCAGGCCACTCTCGCCCTGGTGCGGGCGGGTCAGCCAGTCGATGGTATTGACCAGCAAGGGCGTTACGAAGCCATTGTATTCCGGTGAGGCGATCAGCAGCCCCTGGTGCTCGGCGAGCAGTTGGCGCAGTGCCACGACGTTGTCGGGCAATCCCTGGTGTTCCTCCAGGTCGCCGTCATAGAGCGGGACGGGATAGTCGCGCAGGTCGACGAAGGTGGGCGTGCCACCCAGAGCCTCGATACGCTGCGCCGCCAGGCGGGCCAGCTGCTTGTTGTAGGACGCCTCGCGGGCACTGCCGGCGAAAACCAGAATACGGGGAGTGGCCATGAATTCACCTTCTATGCAGTTTGTGGGATTCGACACCCCAATCCTCGCGGGTCATCATGACAATGACAAGCGAAAGCCGCCGGCTCTCGCCATGATGGAGGTTTGATCGACCATGCTGGCCACTACTCCCTCTCCCCCCTTACTACGCCGTCATCTTTTCTTCGTTGCGTGCCGATGACCTGGCCGGTTATGCCGAAATGGCCGAGCGCATGATGCAACTGGCAGCAGAGCAGCCGGGTTTTCTCGGGGTGGAATCGGCCCGCGAAGGCCTCGGCATCACGGTGTCCTATTGGTCGGATCTCGACTCCATCCGGCAGTGGAAGGCTCAGGCCGAACATCGTGAAGCGCAGCGCCTGGGGCGCGAAGCCTGGTATGCCCGGTATCGCGTGCGGATAGCCCGGGTCGAGCGGGAGTATGGCGGCGGGACCGAGGAGAATGAGTCGCCTTACCTCGGGTGAGGCAGGCAATCCGGCAGGCTATCGCGTAGCGCGCGCGGGCGAATGCCCAGATCCTCGAAGGTGCCGACGCCTTCCGTAACCCGATTATCGCCTTGCATGAGGATGACCTGGTCGCGCGTCAGAGGAGGCTCGGGCAGGATGCCGAGGCCCAGTGCCACGGCATGCCATACCGCGAAGGGAATCGGCACCATGGGGCGCTGGCGCCCCAGGTGATGCATGACCAGCTGGAGGATCTCGCGGTAGTCGAGCACATCGGCGCCCCCGAGCTCGAAGAAGTAACGCCTGGGTCGGTGCCGCGCGGTCAGGGTCACGATGGCGCGGGCCACATCGACGACATGCACTGGCTGCAGGCGCTGAGTGCCGCGACCGAACAGCGGAATCGCCGGCAGTCGCGTCAAGGCCGTCAACTGGCCGAGGAAGGCATCATCAGGCCCGAAGATGACGCTGGGCCTGACGATCGTGGCCTTGGGCATGGCGTCGAGTACGGCCGACTCGCCTCTTGCCCGGGCGCGCACATAGGCCGAGGGCGAGGCGAGGCGGGTGCCGATCCCCGATAACTGCACGAAGCGTTCGATACCCGCCTGGTGCGCCTGCCGTGCCAGCTCGGCGGCGGCCGTGACATGCATAGCCTCGAAACTCACCTGCCGTGATGCCACATAGAGACTGGTGGCATTGACCACGGCGTCAGCTCCCGACAGTGCCGTGGCGACCTGGTCGGCATCGCGGATGTCGGCGGCACACAAGGTCAGCGGGTCACCGTCTTCCACCCAGGCCGGCCACTCCGGCCGCCGAGCAACCAGCCGGGTCGGTCGGCCACTTTCCACGAGTTCTCTGATCAGCTGGGCACCCACGAAGCCGGTGCCACCAAAGACGACGGTTACGGGACGAGTCATGGCCTGTTGCGCAAGTCGGGTGTCTGGGCTGGCGCGATCTGTTTGCTGGCGCCCATGATGGGACCGAACCCTACACCCGGGCGGCGTTCATGGGAAGGCGGTGCCGCCTTCCTGCCCGTGAAAGACTAAAGTCTAAAAGCGTTGTGTCCGATTTTATCCGATGCTATGTCCGACATAGTTAGTCATCGATCAGACACAATCTTTTCTTTCACTGCGACAGGCACATCATGTCCTCTGCCGTTTCTGACACACGACGTTCCTCGGGGCCCGAGATTGCCGATGCCCTCGCCGAAGCCATCTTCGCGGGAGAGTACGAGCCAGGTGATTTCGTGCCCAAGGAGCTGGACCTCTGCAAGCGCTTCGGCGTGAGTCGCAGTACCGTGCGCAGTGCGCTCCAGACCCTGGTGGCGGCCGGATTGCTGGTGCGCATTTCCGGTCAGGGCTCGCGAGTGCGGGCGCTCCAGGAGTGGCACCTGCTCGACCCGCGAGTCAGTGGCTGGATGGCACGGTTCGCGCAGCCCAATCCGCGTATCCAGCGCGAGATTTTCGCCTTCCGGGTCGCCGTCGAACCCTATGTGGCGCGCCTGGCGGCGGAAAGCGCCACGGCAGCCGACCTGCTGGCCATCGAGTCCGCGTATCAGGGCATGATCCGTGCCCTGGAACACGAGGACCTGCACTGGCAGGGCGTTTCCCACGACGACTACGACGTGGCCTTTCACGAGGCCATCTTCGCCGCCTCGCACAACCTGGTCTGGGCGCAGATCAGCCATGTGCTGAAGCCGGCCATCGCGCTGTTGGTGGAAAGGTCCAACCACAGCGCCGTTGAGCTCAACGACAGCATGGAACGCCATCGTCGGGTGATGGAGGCGATTCGCCTGCGTCAGCCCGATCAGGCCAGTGAAGCGGCCTTGGCGGTGCTGGAACGCACCGGCCGGGATCTGGGGCTCGCCGACTTGATCCCCAGTGTTCCATCCATCGAAGTCCCGACCACCGTGTCAACAACAACCGAAAAGGAAGCCTTATGATGTCTCGCATGCCTCTCAAGACCCTGACCCTGGCCGTGCTGGGTGCCCTGGCCATCGATGCCCAGGCGGCCGAGTACGAATGGACCTTCCAGACCTCGGAAACCGCCGGGGAACCCCAGTTCGAGATGAAGAAAGCCTGGGCCGAGAATGTCGAGCAGATGTCCGATGGTCGTATCGCCATCGAGATTCTGCCGGTGGGCTCGGTCGTTCAGGCCAACCAGACACTGCAGGCGGTGAAATCCGGCATCCTGCAGGGGCATCTGACCGATCCCAGCTACTTCACCGGACAGAATCCGGCCTTCGGCATGATGGGCAATCTGGTCGGTGCCTGGAGCGATCCCTACGACTTCCTCGACTACATGAACAACGCCGGTGGCGAGGAGCTGTACAACGAGCTGGTCGAGCCCTATGGCCTGCACCTGATCGGTGCCGCTGCGACCGGCCTCGAGTCGCTGCCGTCGACCAAGCCGATTCGCTCCGTCGAGGACATGAAAGGCCTCAAGCTGCGGGCGCCGGAGGGCATGGTCTACAACATCTTCGAAGCGGCCGGCGCCACACCGGTCAACCTTCCGGGCTCGGAGGTCTATACCGGGCTGGAAAAGGGTGTGATCGACGCCGCCGACTATACGGTGTTCGCCACCAACCAGGCTCAGGGACTGCACGAGTTCGCGCCTTATCCGCTGTATCCGGGCTTCCATTCCCTGCCGATGGTCTCGGTCTCGCTGAACAAGGACATCTGGGATGGCCTGCCGGCCGATCTCAAGTCGATCCTCGAAACCTCGGTGGACAGCCTGGCCTACGAGATGGTCGCCGAACTCAAGACCCGCGATCTGGAAGCCGTGCGTGAAGCGCGCAACAATCCGGATATCGAGATCATCGACCTGCCGGCCGAAGAGCGCGCCAAGTTCCGCAACATCGCCAAGGAAGAGTGGGCCAACTGGGCGGAAAAGAACGAGATCACCCAGGAGTTCTACGACTCCGTGGTCGGGTATCTGGAAAACCACAACCTGCTGTAAAGCATGCCGGGCCGCTGTGCTGCGGCCCGGTGACATGATTCGACGCGGCGCGTCCTGCGAGGCGCGCCTTGTCTTTGAGGAACTCCCATGACTCGAGACTCTCGTTCCCCGGAGGAAGCGGCGGCACCGGCCGAGACGGCGCCGCCGGACCCGGTTCGCAATGCCTTCGACCGCGGCGTGGTGGCTTGCGGTCGTGTGGCCGCCTGGCTGGTGTTCATCGCCATGGTCATCAGCGTCTATGAAGTCATCA
>NZ_JAUFPM010000002.1:0-99047 GCF_030409265.1 Halomonas sabkhae | reverse complement strand
ACGGCAGCCAACTCACGCTGGGCTACGACGGCGCCAACCGCCTGGTGCAGCTCACCCGCACCACGCCCGAGAGCCAGACCACCCGGGCCCATTACGCCTACGACGCCCTGGGGCGGCGCCTTCACAAGACCGTGCACCACCCCGATGGCAGCACCGCCACCACCCGCTACGGCTGGGACGGCGACCGCCTCGTCAGCGAAGAACGCGACACCCAGCGCACCACCGTGATCTATGAGCCGGGCAGCTTCGTACCCATGGTCAGAATTGACCAACGCACCGACAGCGACGACACCCAGCTCAGCGCCTACGTTACCGACGCCCTGGGCACCCCGCTGCAACTGCTCGGGCCCGACGGCACACCGCGCTGGCACGCCCAGCCCGACGACTGGGCAGCGGTAAAAGACCAACGCGGCACCACAACGCAATCCATCCGCTTCCAGGGCCAATGGCACGACGACGAAAGCGGCCTCTACTACAACCGCCACCGCTACTACGACCCCGACATCGGGCGCTACCTCACCCAGGACCCGATCGGGCTGCACGGCGGGCTGGACCTGTATGGCTACGTCACCAACCCGACGGGAATGGTGGATCCTCGAGGGTTATTCAATACGTCTGGGCTCGATAATATGAGTCGGGCTATTGGTCCAGCGGAAAGGGCTGCGGCAAGCGGAGCAAATGGCACACCCACAGCACCTAGGAATCCTTTGCAATCTATGTGTCCTGCTTTGAGCCATTTAGGCGATAAAGAGGTTATGTTAACTGCTGCGGGGGGAAAGGGAGTTGCCGTCAAGGGCACAGTTAAAGCATCCGCTGATGGGGTTTCCACCATTTTTGGAATTGGAGCTGGTGGGGGCGCCGCCATGTCAGCTTCAGTGGGAGAAAGTGCGAATATAGGTCGACCGTCTGGCCATGGCCGTATGGATGTTCGTGGCTTCGCTTCCATTGTTGGTGGTTACAGTTTGGCAGGGGGAGAAGCGACTTTGTCAACTGGGACGGACTGACTGGTAGCGTTGAAGGCGCTGTTAATAGTAAGAGCGTTCGAGCTGGCGTCGCAGCTGTATCAGGACTCCAGGTGGAAGTTCAAATTTTGGATTGTACTCCGTAAGAAAAGAGAGGCGATGTATTATGGTAGTCAATGTTTTTTATTTTTTGCTGATCCTGGTGTCCGCCTCATATTGGGGGATGAGGTATAGCTTTAAAAGAAAGGGTCTATCTTATGGAGATTTTTTTGGTGATCAAGCAAAACCTGGATACAAAAAAATATGCTTTCGATAACAAGGTGGAATGATGATCTTGATGTAGATATTCTATTTTTCGTTCGCCTTTATCTAATTGTCATGTATATTTATCTTTCTTATATTTCTTTTCTGGTATTAGCTTTTGCATTCCTTGCCATAAAGGGTTCGGTAAGTAATTGAGAAGTTGCTATAGACTATGGAAAAATGGGGTTTGACATGCAAGAAGTTATGTTGGTGTGTTTTGCAGGGTTGGCGGTTATGGCCGCGGCATGGTTTGTTATGTGCCTCCGACTGTTTGAAGCCTTAAAGAAAAGATTTCCGGAAAAATATAAAGAGATGGGAAGCCCCAAGCTGTTTCGTGATAACGATATGTCGGAAACCATTAAGCTAATTAAGTTTTTGTTCAAGAAGGAGTGGAGAGGGTTAGGAGATAGTGAAGTCTCGAATCTGGGTGCTTTCATGCTTTGGTTTTTTGTGGCTTACATTGTTTTGTTGCTAATTATGTTTTCCCTTGTGCTGTGGGAAAGTCGCCATGCTCTAGGGTTTGTCTGATTTTGGGTAAATGTCAGAAAATAGAGTTGGCGATCTCAAGTTCCAAGCGAAACGCTATTGAAAAGTGCTCGGACCAGCGACCGATTTCTTGAGAACCTCGGCGTAAACTTCCAGTGGCTTGTGCCAGACCAGTGCTTTGCGAGGCTGTGTATTCAGTCCAGAATATGGCGCGATGATGGGGAATGTAACCCTACCCACCAGTTCCAGGTGATATGCCAGAAGGTTTGATCTGTCCCAAGAGTGTGGTTCGCCCGCACAAATATCAGCTTTATAGAGAACGACACAAATAGGAGGTTATCGCAAGGATGATAAAAATTATTTTTTATCCGTCGTTGGTAGCGCTAATTCTATCAAGCGGGTTGCTGTATTTCTCAACAGCTTTTAGTGAAGAGGGGTTTCTTGATGAGTATAGAAAAGGAATTGAGGAGAGTGATGAAAATAGGCGTGAAGAAATATGTAGAGAGATAAAGGGTCTGCTGCCAAACAGGCCGGATTCTGCAAAAAAGCTAATAGAAAATGAGCTTGATAAAGCCCAGGAGCGAGAAGAAGGAAGGTGGGGGTATGAAGGCTCTTAACGTAGTTGTAGTAATCCTTGTTTTTTTGTTGGTTTTTATATCAAACATGGCTTTATTGGAACCTTTTTTGTCCAAAATGGCTTATAATGAGAAGCGAAATATCTTGTTAGATTACGAGGATAAGTTAGATAAGTCTCTGGTTTCTGATCTCGAAGTGGCTTATCGATCTCTGAATTCTGAAGGGGTTATTTTAAATGCTGAATTTTTCTGCGAAAAATAGTTAAAGGGGGATATCATGGCTGGGAGTGTGTTTTTTAAATCTTTGCTGCTTGCTTCTCTAGCGAGCACTTTGTTGTTCAATTACTTTTCTTATAATATGGCTAGCTATATGCCGGAAAAGCATGTTGAACTGCTTGAATGGCAGGGTTACTTCTCATTGTTTAATTATGAAGGCCTCAGAAATTTAATTATAATAAACATTTGTCTTGAGCTGCTGGGTGTCGTGGGGATGTTTTTTAATTATTTGTTTTTTCGGAATGTTCTGCTTTTTAGCATGCTTCTATGGGTTGTTGAAGGGGTTGTAGGAGGTTATTACGTATCGGTTCCGTTAGTAAAATCCATGGCTTCGATTAACCATATTTTTATATCTCTTACACTGGGATGCGCCTATTTTTCAAGCAGGGAGAGTTAAGCCAAGCTCTGGTATATGTATGGCAGATTAAGTACGAATTACTGCCGCTGAGTGCTTACCTATCGTTTGACCGCCTCTGCAGCGAGGTCTATCGCCCAATCAGTGGCTAGGGATTTTAATGCGCTATTAATATTGAATAACCACTTAACCGCACCAACCCTGCGAGAATCTGCCAATCAAAATTTTCCTAGTTTCATGTAAGATTTTAACCCTCCTCTGTGTAATCCATTTTTCTCGACGTGGCTTTTCCAGAGGCCGTTCACAAATGTTTTTTTCCTCTTTATGATTCGCTGCAGCGCAGGTATATTTCTCTCCGAAAGACCCAGCCACTTATTAAACCTTCGATGGATTTCTATAGCATGGAAGCTCAAGACGCCACACTCGAAGCCTCTGACCTGGAGGTAAAGCATCACCTGGACACCAACCGCCTGTTCTCACTGATGTTCAAGACGGGGTTGCTGACCGTTATTACATTGGGGATATATCGCTTCTGGCAAACGACCCGGGTTCGTCAGTATCTCTGGTCCTCCACCAGTGCCAATGAGGATGCTCTTGAATACACTGGCACAGGCTTGGAGAAGTTTCTGGGCTTTCTGGTGGCGGTCGTTGTCCTGGCGGTTTACCTCGGCATCATGCAGATGGTGTTGTTCTACTTTGGGCTTTCCGCCTTTGGTTATACTCCCACTTCGGGTCCGGCGGCCCTCGCGGGTTACGCTGGGGTGTTCTATCTCAACGTCTTCGCCGTCATACCCCTGATGGCTTATGCGTTTTATCAACGCCGCCGCTACATGATGTCGCGCACTCGGTGGCGTGGCATACGCCTTGGCATGGACAAGGGCGCATGGGGTTATGTGGCCCGTGCCATCGGTTATGGCTTGCTGAATCTTCTTTCTCTGGGCCTGCTGATGCCCCTGTTCACCTTCAAGCTTGAGCAGTACATGGCCGAGCGTAGCTACTATGGTGATACGCGCCTCGAGCAGCGAGGGCGTTGGACCCATTTGTACCCGGCCATGAAGCACATGATGATTGCCGCTTTGATCTTCCTGCTGGGTGGCCTGCTGGGCCTGGTGGGGCAGACCCAGTTGTCGTTGATGACGTGGCTGTTGGGTGGTTTCTGGATGACGATCGGGTGGCTTTACTACCGGGTTCGCAGTTTTGCCTACTTGACCAGTCACAAGGTACTGGGTGGTGAAGTCGAGTTTCAATCAGAGGCACGTACGGGTGAAATTCTGCGCCTGTACGTCCAGACATACTTAGGGATTGGCCTGCTGTTGGTAGTATTGGCTTTTGTCCTGGACGCGGTGTTTTTGGGGGTGGAATCTGCCCTCAACAGTCCGGGCATTTTGGCTGTAGGTACTGTCCTGGGTTATATCCTGTTGTTCGTGCTGGTGAACTCCCTGACGATGGTGATGCTGACGCAGCCCAAATTCGCTCACCTCATGAACACGTTCAGCATCCGCCATCCGGAGAGGCTGCACCATATTCAGCAGCGCCAGGCTGCCGGGGAGACGGATAACGAAGGGTTTGCCGAGGCGCTGGATGTGGGTGGCGCCATTTGATGAGGGGGCAGTTTTTCGACGGTGAGACATCCTGGCGGCATGATGCCTGGGTGTCCCTGTCCCGGGACGAGAGGTCGCTGGAGATCCGCGCAGAATCTCTTTCTACCCCTGTGGAGTGGGAGCTTGAGGACCTGCGTGCGGTTTGCGACTCGGCTGATCCTGCGCGATTGACCCTGACGCGTTACGACTCGCGAGGAGGGCGTGACGCCGCCCCCAGAGATCTGGCTCGTCTCGTCGTGGATGAGCCGGATTTCATCCAGTGGTTGCGCAACACCCGGCCCGAGCTCTTCAAGCGTGATGTCCACAAGGGGGTCTGGCTGCGTGTCGGCATCTGGGGAGCCGGTGCCTTGGCCGCCATCTTGCTGATGCTGTTTGTCATCCTGCCGGGGATGGCGGACACCCTGTCCAGAGTGATTCCCATTGAACGCGAGGTCGCGTTCGGTCAGGCGGTGACTCGCCAGATGATATCCGCCCTGGAAGATTCGGAGACCGACTTGCAGGCCTGCACGTCAGCGGAAGGGCGAGCCTCCCTGGATACCCTGCTCGAAAGGCTGACCGCCGGCCGCGCTCTGGAGTACGAGATTGATATCCGGGTCTTCAACCATTCCATGGTCAATGCTTTCGCAGCGCCCGGCGGACAGGTGATTGTCATGGAGGGCTTGCTGGAAAGCGCGGCAACGCCTGAGGAAGTGGCGGGGGGGCTGGCCCATGAAATTGGTCATGTGGAGCATCGCGACCCGACACGGCATGCACTGAGGTCCATCGGCTCGGCGGGCCTGCTGTTCATGGTCTTCGGCGATTATTCAGGCATTGCCCTGCTTGGCGAGCACATGCTGTCGGCGTCCTACAGCCGTGATGCCGAGGCTCGGGCCGACCGTTTCGCGCTGGAGATGCTGAGCGCGGCGAATGTTGATGTCGCGGGGTTCGAACACTTCTTCGCACAGCGAACGGCGGAAGATAGCAGCGAGTCAGCCGTTCCGGGTGTGCTGTCGACACATCCCGGGGTCGAGCAGCGTGCATCGCGTGCCAGCCGGGTTGCGGCCCATCAGGGGGAGACCAGGAAGGTGCTGACGCCGTCAGAGTGGCAGGCCTTGCAAGCGATGTGTGAAGAGGGTGCCGAGGCGTTGGAATAGGCCTCGCTCTTCCCTCCGCCGTCAACCGTTGTGGGCGGCTTGCCCCTCCAGGCGTTCCAGCAGTGCCGGTAACTCGCGCACATGGCTCAGTTGGTGTACGCCTTCGGGCAGCGTGGGGTCGGGCTCGGCGTGCGGGGCGATCCAGGCGGCGTGCATGCCGAGGCGGATGGCGGGCAGCACGTCTTCCTTCCAGGAGTCGCCCACGTGCAGGGCTTCGGCGGGCCTGGCGCCGAGGCGGCCGAGTGTCGCCAGGAAGGGCCGGGCGTCCGGCTTGGGTGCGGGCATCTCGCCGGCGGCGATGATCACTTCGAAGTGGCGCGACAGGTCCAGCCGGTGGAAGGCCAGGTTGCCGTTGGTGATGGCGGCCAGGCGATATTGGCGTGTCAGCGATTGCAGCAGCGGTTCGACTTCCGGGTAGGGCGAGACCTGCAGCCGCCAGGCATGAAAACGCGGCATGGTCAGCGCGGCCCAGAGCCAGGCCGAGGCGCGTGACAGGCCGTAGGCTTCCAGCAGCTCGACCAGGGCGCGTTCGCGAATCCAGGTAAAGTCGCCGCGGCGCAGTGGGTTCTGGCGGGCGAGCTGCTGGCGGTGGGCCTGGTAGCGCTCGATGGAGATGACATCGGAGAAGCGCCGGTGCTCGCCGGGATGTTGCGCCAGCCAGGCGGCCAGCTGGTCGTCGAGCCAGGCGTAGTGGCCCGCTTCGGTGCGGCTCATGACCCCCTGGTTGTCCCAGAGGGTGTCGTCCAGGTCGAAGGTCAGGGCGCGCAGGCGGGGTGTGGTTGGCATCATGATTCGTCGTTGTCGCGTCGGCGTCGGGCGCGCGGGTGGGCGGCATCATAGCCGGCGGCCAGGTGCTGCCAGTCGAGTCGGGTATAGACCTGGGTCGTCGAGAGGTTGGCATGGCCGAGCAGCTCCTGAACGGCGCGCAGGTCCTGGCTGGACTCCAGCAGGTGGCTGGCGAAGGAGTGGCGCAGGCGATGCGGGTGCAGGTGCTCGCTGAGCCCGCGGGTGACGGCGAGCCGGCGCAGGCGTTGCTGAATAGCGCGGTGCCCCAGGCGATTGCCGCGGGCGCCGACGAAGAGGGCGCGCTCGCCTTCGGCGGCCAGGGCGCTGCGCAGCGAGAGCCAGGTGGTCAGGGCCTGATCGGCACGCCGGCCCACGGGCACCTGACGGGGCTTGCGGCCCTTGCCGAGGACGCGCACGCGCTGGGCGTGCAGGTCGTCCAGGTCGAGGGCGGCCAGCTCGGCGAGCCGCAGGCCGCTGGAGTAGAAGAGTTCCAGCATGGCCTGATCACGGCAGGCCAGTGGCGAGCCGTCATGCGGTGTGTCGAGAAACTGTGCCAGGGCATCGACATCCACCGGGCGGGGCAGGTCGCGTGCCACGCGCGGCGTGCGCACCAGCGCCACCGGGTTGTGATCCAGGTGGCCCTGGGTCATCAGGTGTTCGGCGAAGCGCGACAGGGCGGCGCGGCGTCTTGCCAGGCTGCGCGGCGCCAGTCCGCGGCTGCGTTCGCCGCCGAGAAAGCGGCGTATCAGGGCGGCATCCAGCGCACCGGGATCACCGATCCGGTGGTGATCGAGAAAGTCCAGCAGGGCGGTCAGGTCGCGCTGATAGGCCTCCACGGTGGCCGGGCTGAGGTGCTGGCCGAGTTGGGCGATAAAGGTCTCGACTTCCTGCGAGACGTTCGCTGCTGCCGCCATGAGCCTAGCGGTGCCCCGGCGTGAGCTGGACCAGTCGCCTGGCCACCACGTCGCCGACGTACTCGGTGAACAGGGTGTCCATGCTGGCGCGGAAGTGGTCCTGGGTCGGGCTGGCGAGCACCATGTAGCCCCAGGATTCGCCGACCGTGAGGCGCGTGATGGCGCAGGAACCGCTTTTCTCGGGGACCGGGACGTGCGGCAGCAGACGCTGCCAGTCGGAGCGCGTCAGTCGCGCGCAGCGGCTGGAGCGATCCTCGAGCAGGGCAGCGAGACGCTGGCCGGTGTGGTCATCCAGCACATGGCGCGGTGGTTGCGGCGGCTGGGGCTCGGCGTCGGTCAGGGCAGGCGAGCACCACAGCGCCACGGCCGGCGTCTGGAAATGTTCGTTGAGCTGGGTGGCCAGGGCCTGGCCGAGGGCGTCGGTGTCCTCGGCTTCGAGCAGCGCCAGGATGAGTTCGCGGGTGCGCCGGTACTGGGTCTCGTTGTGGCGGGCGGAATCCAGCAGTTGCTCGAGACGGCCTTCGGCATGTTCGGCGCGGCCGCGCAGGTCGGCGACCAGGCGCTCGAGCAGCGAGGTGGCGCCGCGGGCCTCGGGGTGGGGAACGCGCAGCTGTTGCAGCAGGCCCTCGCGGCCGACGAAGAAGTCGGGATGGCGGGCCAGCCACTGGGCGACCACATCCGGGTCCAGGGTCTTGCGCGGCTCTGGGGCGGCTCGGGTCATGGCGGGGCTCTCCTGAGTGATAATTCCAGCATAGCGTTCAACTGATGGGCACGCGCCCTTCATAGACCCGCTCGGCAGGGCCGGTCATGACGAGGTGGGCGTCCGGGTCCGGCCACTCGACCGTCAGCGACCCGCCGGGCAGGTGCACCGTCACCGGGCTTTCCAGCAGCCCCTGGCGAATGCCGCAGGCCACGGCGGCACAGGCGCCGGTGCCGCAGGCCAGGGTCTCGCCGGCGCCGCGCTCGTGGACCCGCAGGCGGATCTCGTGGGGCGTTACCATCTGCATGAAGCCGGCGTTCACGCGCCTGGGAAAGCGCGCATGGGCCTCGATGGCCGGCCCCAGGGTCGCCACCGGCGCGCGCTGAATGTCATCGACACGCAGCACGGCGTGCGGGTTGCCCAGCGAGGCGACGCCGACCTGCAGGCGCTGTCCATCGACATCCAGATCATGCTGCAGGCGGTCACGGTCGGCCTCGAAGGGCACGTCGCGAGGCTCGAAGCGCGGCCGGCCCATGTCGACGCGCACTCGTTCGTCGTCCTGAACCACCAGCGTCAGCGGTCCGCCGGCGGTCTCGACGCGAACCTCGCGCTTGTGGGTCAGGCGCTGGTCGAGCACGAAGCGGGCGAAGCAGCGCGCGCCGTTGCCGCAGTTTTCCACCTCGCTGCCATCGGCATTGTAGATGCGGTAGCGGAAATCCATGTCCGGGTCATGGGGCGGCTCGACCACCAGCAACTGGTCGAAGCCGATGCCGAAGCGCCGGTCGGCCAGCTCGCGGATCTGCTCGTCACGCAGGCGGGCGCGCTGGGTGACCAGGTCGACCACCATGAAGTCGTTGCCCAGGCCGTGCATCTTGGTGAACTGCAGCAACATCAGCTGGCGTCTCCTCCCTCGGCTGGCAGCGTCGCCTCGCCGGCCCAGAGTTCCTCCAGGCGTTCGCGGCGGCGCACCAGGTGCATCTGCTCGCCGTCCACCATCACCTCGGGTGGCCGGGGCCGGCTGTTGTAGTTGGAGGCCATGACGAAGCCGTAGGCGCCGGCGGAGCGTACGGCCAGCAGGTCGCCGGGGGCGATCGCCAGCTGGCGGTCCTTGCCGAGGAAGTCGCCGGTCTCGCACACCGGGCCGACCACGTCATAGGTCCGGGTGTCGCGGGCCTGGCGGGTATCCACCGGCAGGATGGCCTGCCAGGCCTGATACAGCGAGGGGCGGATCAGGTCGTTCATGGCGGCGTCGACGATGGCGAAGTTGCGGGTCTCGCCCGGCTTCAGGAACTCCACGCGGGTCAGCATCACGCCGGCATTGGCGGCGATCGAGCGGCCCGGCTCGAACAGCAGTGTCAGGCGCTCGCTGCCCGGCCAGCGCGACAGGCGCTCGAGCAGGGCGCTGGCATAGTCGAACGGCTGCGGGGGATTCTCGTCCTGATAGGGCACGCCCAGGCCGCCGCCGAGATCCAGGTGATCCACCTCGATGCCCACCTCGCGAAGGCGCTCGAGCAGGGTCAGCAGGCGATCCAGGGCGTCCAGGAAGGGCGCGACCTCGGTCAGCTGGGAGCCGATGTGGCAATCCAGGCCGGCGACCTGGACGTGCTCCAGACCGGCGGCATGTTGGTAGACCTCGAAGGCCTCGTCCACCGGGATGCCGAACTTGTTGTCCTTCAGGCCGGTGGAAATATAGGGGTGCGTGCCAGCGTCGACATCCGGGTTGACGCGCAGCGAGACCGGCGCCACCCGGCCGAGGCCACGGGCCACGGCGTTGAGGCGATCCAGCTCGGCGCGGGATTCGACGTTGAAGCACTTGATGCCCACCTCGAGGGCGCGGGCCATTTCGTTTTCCTGCTTGGCGACGCCGGAGAAGACCACCCTGGCCGGGTCGCCACCGGCGGCCAGCACGCGCTCCAGCTCGCCCACCGAGACGATGTCGAAGCCGGCGCCGAGGCGAGCCAGCAGGTCGAGCACGGCCAGGTTGGAGTTGGCCTTGATGGCGTAGCAGATCAGGTGCGGGTGGCCGCCCAGTGCTTCGGTATAGGCACGAAAGTGGCGCGTCAGGGTCGCGCGCGAGTAGACGTAGCAGGGCGTGCCGTAGGCCTCGGCGACCTGGCCGAGGTCGACGTCTTCGCCGTGCAGCACGCCGTTGCGGTACTCGAAATGATCCATGTCTAGCGGCCTTCTTCGTCGGCGGTCTCGTCGGGCGTGGTTGCGTCGGATGCGGTGTCCGGCTGGTGCTCGCCGGCGGCCTGTTCCTCGGGCATGTAGAGGGGGCCCTTCTGGCCGCAGGCGCTCAGGGCAAGCATCATCAACAGGGCAAGGGGTAGGAGTCGTGCCATCAGCCCGTGCTCCCCGAGGCGGCCAGGCCGTCACGCGCTCGCTGGGCAGCGGCACGCACCTGATCGGGGGCGGTGCCGCCGATGTGGTTGCGGGCGGCCACCGAGCCTTCCAGGGTCAGCACCTCGAAGACATCCGGCTCGATGGTGTCGGAAAAGCGCTGCAGCTCCTCGAGGCTCATCTCCGACAGGTCGCGGCCCTCGCGCAGGCCGTGGGCCACGGACTGGCCGACGATCTCGTGGGCATCGCGGAAGGCCACGCCCTTGCGCACCAGGTAGTCGGCCAGGTCGGTGGCCGTGGAGAAGCCCTGGCGGGCCGCCTCGAACATGTTGGCCGACTTGGCCTCGATGGCTGGCACCATGTCGGCGAACGCCTTGAGGCAGTCCTGCACCGTCCTGACGGTATCGAACAGCGGCTCCTTGTCTTCCTGGTTGTCCTTGTTGTAGGCCAGCGGCTGCGACTTCATCAGTGTCAGCAGGCTCATCAGGTGGCCGTAGACGCGGCCGGACTTGCCGCGCACCAGTTCCGGCACGTCCGGGTTCTTCTTCTGCGGCATGATCGACGAGCCGGTGCAGAAGCGGTCCGGCAGGTCGATGAAGTCGAACTGGGCGCTGGTCCACAGCACCAGCTCCTCGCTCATGCGCGACAGGTGCATCAGCAGCAGGCTGGCGAAGCTGGTGAATTCGATGGCGAAGTCGCGGTCGCTGACGGCATCCAGGCTATTCTCGGCGGGGCGCTCGAAGCCCAGCAGCTCGGCGGTCACATGGCGGTCGATGGGGTAGGTGGTGCCGGCCAGGGCGGCGGCGCCCAGCGGCAGCACATTGACGCGGCGGCGGCAGTCGAGCAGCCGTTCGTGATCGCGGGCCAGCATTTCCTGCCAGGCCAGCAGGTGATGGCCGAAGGTCACCGGCTGGGCGGACTGCAGGTGGGTGAAGCCGGGCATGATGGTCTCGGCCTCGCGGTCGGCAAGGTCGATCAGGCCTTCGCGCAGGCGCGCCAGTTCGGCGGCAACATTATCGATCGCGTCGCGCATGAAGAGGCGGATGTCGGTCGCAACCTGGTCGTTGCGCGAGCGGCCGGTGTGCAGCTTCTTGCCGGTGATGCCGATTTTCTCGGTTAGGCTCGCCTCGACGTTCATGTGCACGTCCTCGAGCTCTACCGACCATTCGAAGGTGCCGGCCTCGATATCGGCCGCCACGTCATCCAGCCCGCCGAGGATGGTGTCGCGCTCGTCCTCGCTGAGCACGCCGACGCGAGCCAGCATGGTGGCGTGGGCACGCGAGCCCTGGATGTCGTGCAGGGCCAGTTGGCGGTCAAAATCGACCGAGGCGGTGAAGCGGGCGACGAAGGCATCGGTGGGCTCGCTGAAGCGGCCGCCCCAGGATTGATTGGTGGTGTGGCTCATCGGGCTGACATCCTGCTGACTGTTCGGAAGTGGCGCCGTCGGCGATCCCGCGGCCGCCCCTGGATGACTGGACATTGGGACTATGGCGAAAGTGTACCAGAGTCGGTGGGACAGGCGAGGGGCGCGCGCAACTGCCCGGTCGAGTGGGCGGCGATTTTTCCTGATCCTTGCGGTACTTTATGATGCAGGAAATCATCTCATCACCACCGGACACGATCGTGGTCTCGCCGCGACCCGCAAACCGGTACAGGGGAACCAGGTGCAAGCCATGCAGACGCTGCGTATTGCCACTCGCAAGAGTCAGTTGGCCATGTGGCAGGCCGAATATGTTCGTGACCGCTTGATGGAGGTCCATCCGGAGCTGCAGGTGGAACTCGTGCCCCTGTCGACGCGTGGCGATCAGATCCTGGATACGCCGCTGGCCAAGGTGGGCGGCAAGGGGTTGTTCGTCAAGGAGCTCGAGGAAGCCATGCTGGACGGCCGGGCCGACATCGCCGTGCACTCCATGAAGGACGTGCCCATGCAGTTTCCCGAGAGCCTCGGCCTGTCGGTGATTCTGGCCGGGGCCGAGCCCACGGATGCCTTCATCTCCCGGCACTACGCGACGCTGGATGACCTGCCGGAAGGGGCACGGGTCGGTACCTCCAGCCTGCGTCGCGGCTTGCAGATGCGCGAGCGGCGCCCCGACCTGGAGATCCTCAGCCTGCGCGGCAATGTGCAGACGCGGCTCGGCAAGCTCGATGCCGGCGACTTTGACGCCATCCTGCTGGCCACCTCGGGCCTCAAGCGGCTGGGGCTGGGCGAGCGCATCACCCAGGAGCTGCCGCCCGAGATCTGCCTGCCGGCCTGCGGCCAGGGCGCCCTGGGCATCGAGTGCCGCATGCACGATGCCGAGCTGATCAACCTGCTGGCGCCGCTCGATGACCCCGATACGGCGACGCGGGTGCGCGCCGAACGTGCCATGAACACGCGCCTCGAGGGCGGCTGCCAGGTGCCCATCGCCGGCCATGCCGTCTTCGACCAGGATGGACAGACACTCTGGCTGCGCGCCCTGGTCGGCAACCCCGAGGGGACCGAGGTGCTGCGCTCCGAGGGTCGGGGATCGGTCCACGAGCCGGAAGCGCTGGGCATTCGCGTGGCCGAGGAACTCCTCGACCAGGGCGCCGGCGACATTCTCGCCGAGGTATATGGCGCTGGCTGATGGATAGGGCGCCGGTGTTGATCTGTCGCCCGGGCACGCGGGCCGCCCCCCTGGCCGAGGCGATCGGCGGGCTGGGACATGACGTCGAACACGGCGAGGTCATGGCGCTGGAGGCGTTGCCGGAAACCCAGGCGATGCGCAATGCCTGGCTGGACCTCGACCAGTTCGAGCGTGTGGTCGTCACCAGCCCTTTCGCGGCGCAATGCCTGGCCGAGTCCATCGAGCACTACTGGCCACAGCTGCCGGTCGGTGTTACCTATTACGCGGTGGGGCCGAGCACGGCCGCGGCCCTGTATGAGGCGCTGGGTGTCCGGGTGCATGTGCCGACTGCCGCGCGCGAGCATTCCAGCGAGGCGCTGCTGACGCTGTCAACGCTGCAGGATCTCCAGGCACAACGTATTCTGCTGGTGACCGGACAGGGCGGGCGTACCCTGCTGGCCGATACCCTGGCCGAGCGCGGTGCCCGGTTGACGCACCTGGCCGTGTACCGGCGCCGACTGCTCGAACCGTCCGCGGCCTTTCAGCGGCGGTTGCGAGAGGGGAATTTTCATGCCTTGGTGGTGAGTAGCGGAGAAATTCTCCAACATCTGGCAAGATGGTGTTCGCCTACCGCCTTGGACCAACCGTTAATCGTATCCAGTCACAGGTTGGCTACACTGGCCGGCAAACTGGGGTTTCGTGTTCCCGTCGTGGCATCGGGCGCCACACCCGCCGCTCTCGCGGCCGCTGTGGAACGGGCCCGGGACCCGGAGGAAGCCGATGTCGATCATGACGATCTCGAAAAGGGCTAGCGACAGATGAGCAAGCAATCACAGGATCAGGATGAACAGCAGGCGCCCTCCGGCGACGCCCAGGGCGGTGCCGATGCAGGGACTGCGCAACCTCAGTCGGATGATGCCGGCAAGGCCAGTAGTTCAGCGTCACGGCGCTCGCGTCGGCGCGGCAAGGGCGGTTCCAGCAACGCCCAGCCCCAGGCTGACAGCGCGCCGACCGGCGAGGCCGTGACGACGGCCGGGCAGGGCAGCGAAAGCCAGGACACCGTCGCGTCTGATGGAGGCCGAAAGGCCGAGGCGTCCCGTGCGGCGTCGGACGTCGAGAAGGCCCAGGACAGCAAGACCCAGAGCAACAAGGCTCAGGACAGCAAGGCCCAGGGCAGCAAGGCTCAGGACAGCAAGGGGCAGGCCGGCAAGAGCTCCGCTGGTTCTGCCGCCAGTGGCAAGGAGGCCGGCAAGGCGACATCCTCCGGCGGCAAGAAGCCCGGCAGCAGCCAGGCTGCCAGTGGCAAAACCGCCGGCCAGTCCGGTGGCAGTGGCGGCGGCTCCGGCTCCGGCCAGCAAGGCGGGAACAGCAAGGGCGGCAAGGCCGGTGCGCTGGCGCTGGTGCTGGTGATCGTGCTGGCCATTGCGGTCGCGGTGTTCGGCTGGCTGGGCTGGCAACGCCTGCAGTCCCAGCAGCAGAGTCTCGCCGAGATGCCCGCACAACCCGCGACCCAGGCCCAGGTGGATGAGCTTTCCGGCCAGCTGCAGGGCGTGCAGAGCGATCGCGAGTCGACGGTGGCGTCGCTGCGCGAGGAATTCGAGTCCTATCGCAGTGACGTGAACGCCAATCTCGATCAGGTGCTCCAGCAGCTGTCGCAGCAGCAGGACACCGATGAGCGTGAGTGGCTGCATGCCGAGGCCGCCTACCTGCTGCGCCTGGCCAACCAGCGTCTGCAACTGGAGCGTGATGTGGAAGGCGCCGCGGCCCTGCTGCGCACGGCCGACCAACGCCTCAAGGAGGCCTCCAACCCGGCGCTGATGCCGGTGCGTCGCGAGATCGCCTCCGAACTGGCCGCGCTGCGTTCGGTGCCCAGCGTCGACCGTACCGGCCTGTTCCTGACCCTGAATGCACTCCAGGAACAGATCGCCGGCCGTCCGCTGGCACAGGATGTCGAGGAAGTCACCGGCGATGCCTCGATCGAGGACGCGCCCGAGGGCGGCTGGAAGGATCAGCTGTCGACCGTGGGCCAGGAGCTCAAGGACCTGGTCACGGTGCGCAAGCATGACGAGGCGCTGGAAGCGTTGATCTCGCCGGAGCAGGAGTCCTATCTGCGCCAGAGCGTGCGCCTGGTGCTCGAGCAGGTGCAGCTGGCGCTGCTCAAGGAAGACCAGCAGCTCTTCGATGCCACGCTGGACAAGCTCCTCAAGCTGATCAACGGCTACTATGATACCGACGACAGCGGTGTGCAGGGCGTGGTCTCGGAGCTCGAGGAGCTTCAGGGACGCAGCATTCGTCCCCAGCTGCCGGACATCAGCGGCTCCCAGCAGGCCTTGCAGGAGTTTATCCAGAACCGCTTCGAATCGAGCCGCGGTGGCCAGGGTGACAACGGTCAGGCCAGCAGCAGTCAGGGAGGCGAGGCATGAGAAAGCTGATTCTGATCATTGTCGTCGGCCTCGCGCTCGGGGCGCTGCTCGGCCAGCTGATGATGTCGGTCCCCGGCTACTGGCTGGTGCGGGTCGGCGATACGTCCTACCAGACGACCTTCTGGTTCGGCCTGGTGTTGCTGCTGGGCGTCTTCGTGGTGCTGCATTTTCTGCTGCGCCTGTTCATGCGCCTGTCGCGCCCGGTCAGTCGCCTCAAGGGCTGGAGCAGCCGGTCGCGCAATCGCAGCGCCATGCGTCGCACGGTGCGTGGCCTGGTGGCCCTGGCCGAGGGGCGCTGGAAGCGGGCCGAGAAGTCGCTGGTCAAGGCGGCGGATGACTCCAGCACCCCGCTGGTCAACTATCTCTCCGCCGCCCTGGCGGCCCATTATCAGGGCCGCTACGAACAGGCCGACACCCTGCTCAAGCGCGCGCACCTGAGTACCGAGGGAGCGGACACCGCCGTGGGCATGATGCAGGCCCAGTTGATGCTGGACCGGCAGCAGTACGAAGAGGCCCTGGCCATCCTGACGCGCCTGGACCGCCACCTGCCCAACCACCCGCAGGTGCTCAAGCAGCTCAAGCAGGTCTACATCAGCATCAGCGACTGGGATGGCCTGCGTCGCCTGATGCCTCGCCTGGGGGCCCAGCAGTTGATCTCCCGCGAAGAGCGTGACCAGCTTGAGCTGCAGGCCTACCGCGAGCTGATCGCCCAGCAGACCCGCGAGGGTGGCGAGATCGAGCAGGTGCGCACCCTGTGGGCCGATATGCCGGACCATCTGCGCAGCAATGTCGACCTGGTAGTGCTCTACGCCGAAGCCCTGGTGCGTGGCAACGAGCAGGCCATGGCCGAACGCCTCCTGCGCCAGGCGCTCAAGGAGCACTGGGACAGTCGGCTGGTACTGCGTTACGGCTTGCTCGACGTGGAAGCGGCGCGCCAGCTGGTGGTGGCCGAGAAGTGGCTGCAGGAGCGGCCCAACGACCCCGACCTGCTGCTCACCCTGGGGCGGCTGTCGCTGCGCAATGCCTACTGGGGCAAGGCGCAGGAGTACTTCGAGTCCAGTCACCGCCAGCGCCCCAGCGGCGTGGTATGTGCCGAACTGGCGCGCCTCTATGCCAGCCTCGGCGAGCACAACAAGAGCCAGCTCTACTATCGGCAGAGCGTCGACCTGCTCGACAAGTCGCTGCCCTCCCTGCCGCAACCCACCGAGCCGGAAGACAGGCTGTCGCGCAGCAAGCGCAAGGCGTCCTGATTCGCGGCGCTGCCGGGCAAGGCGCCCGGCACGCATCACACCTCAGCGGGGTGGCCTCAGGGTCACCCCGTTTTCGTTGGCAGCGTCGTCCCCGTACCTCAGGCTCTTCACACCTCACACCTCACACCTCACACCTCACACCTCACACCTCACCCTTCCCGACATGAAAAGAGCCGCCCGTGGGCGGCTCTGATCGGTTGCAGGAATGGCAGGACCACGCCGCCGCAGCGGCGTGGCGAGCGGCTTAGTTGCTGCCACCGCCCGGGGTGTCGACCCCGCCATCGCCATCCTGGTTGTGCACCTCGCGGCGCGCGTTCGTGTCATCCGGTTCCGGCGCTTCCGCGTCGCGCGGCTGGCCCGCGGGGCTGCCGTCGGAGGTGAACTCGCCCTGCATGATGCGCAGATTGGCGGGGGCGGCGTCGCCGTCCTTGTCCGCGCCGAAGTAAAGCGTGGTATGCGGGAAGGGAATCTCGATACCGGCTTCGTCGAAGCGATACTTGACCAGGCGATTGTAGGCACGGCCCACGGCCCACTGCATGCCGGGCGTGGTCTTGATGCGCACGCGGATGTTCACCGAGCTGTCGGCCAGGGCGATGACGCCGGCGACTTCCAGCGGTTCCAGCAACTCGAGCTTGAAGTCGTTGTCCTCGCTCAGGTCGTTGAAGGCCGTCTGCAGGGCCTCGATGGCCTCATCGATGTTCTCGCGATAGGCGATACCGTATTCACCCACATGGAAGGCGAACTCGCGCATGTAGTTGGAGACGGTGTCGACACTGGAGAAGGGCACGATGTGATAGGTGCCGCTCAGGTCGCGCAGCCCCACCGAGCGGATGCTCAGGCGTTCGGCGGTACCGGTGACGCCGCCCACGGTGACCACGTCGCCGACATTCAGGGCGTTCTCGATCTGGATGAAGACGCCGGTGATGATGTCCTGCACCATCTTCTGGGCACCGAAGCCGATGGCCAGGCCCAGGACACCGGCGCCGGCAATCAAGGGCCCGATATTGATGCCGATCTCCGCCAGCACCACCATGATGGTCACGGTCAGCAGGGTGATGGCCAGGGCATTGCGGAACAGCGACAGCAGTGTCTGGGCGCGACTGGAAGGCTCGCCGCCGCCGGTGGCCGGATTGAGCTTGTGCTCGATCATGCTGGCCAGTGCCAGCCAGGCGGCCAGTGCCACCAGCAGGATGACGGCGACGCTGAACAGCTTGGCGACCAGGCCGCGGCCGGCCTCTGACGCGTACCAGGCGGCCATGTCGAAGACCTGCCAGGCATTCAGCACGACCATCACCACCACGATCAGCAGGATGGTACGGATGACCTTGAGAGCCTTGGGCACATAGGCGTTGAGACGCACCTCGAGGAGCGGCAGCTTGCGACGCAGCTCATCCGACAGCGAGATACGCCGGCCGATGGTCTGATTCAGCAGCTTGGAGACACCCAGGCCCACCAGCACCGTGGCCAGCGTCTGCAGGGTGGCGATGAGCACGAAAGGCAGGGCATCGGCGGGCCGCGTGAGTGTCAGCACCAGCACCATGAAGAAGTAGGCGATGGCCAGCAGGTGCCAGATGCGCGCCAACAGCGTGAGCCCCACACGAGTGACCGGCAGGCTGCTCCGGGCGGCCTGCCGCTGCAGGGCATCGGCCAGCTTGCGGCGGTTGCGCAGGACCACGGCCACGGCGTAGATGAAGGCACCGATCATGATCAGGGTGCCCAGGCTCTGCCCCAGCGCCGGCGACAGATAGGCGCTGGCCAGCGGCACCACGACCATCAGCCCGTAGCCGGCCAGGCCGATCAGGCGCGCGATCCAGCGGTTCCAGTAGGAGGCATCCGGGGCGGCAATCGGCAGCAGGCGCAGGCCTTCATAGCGCGAGGCAAAGAGCATCCGTACGCCGGCCTTGAGCAGCTCGATGACCAGGAAGGCATTGAGGAACAGCGAGGCGCGCGTGGTCAGCTCGCCACTCGCGCCGACCACGAAGGTGGCCACCATGTTGCCGCCGACATAGGCCAGGGCGACGACCAGGATGTCCACCAGGGCCGCCAGGGCGACGCAGATGACCAGCCGCAGCATGGGCTGCAGGGCCGGGCCATGCATCGACCACAGGCTCAGGCGGGCGAAGAGCGGCCGGCCCAGGCGCCGAATCAGCAGGAAGAGCGCGAAGGTGGCGAGGATCACCAGCCCCAGGTTGAGGCTGGCACTGAGCACCAGGCCAAAGTCGATCGAGGCGGCATCCGAGCCAGCGGCGAACAGACCGACCAGGCTGGCATAGAGCGAGCCGACCTGCTGGCCGATGTTGCCGGCGATGCCGCTGGTCATCTCGGCCAGCTGGCGAGGCAGCGAGGGTTTCTCGACCGGCGGCGCCGTGCCGTTGCTGGCCTGCTCGCTTTCCGGCGAGGCCTCCTGCGTCTCCTGCGCCTCGGCCATGCCACGCAACTGGTCGATCAGCTGCTGGCGAGTGTCCGGGTTCTCGAGCATGTCGGCCAGCGTCGCATTGGCCGGCGCGCTGGCCCCCGGGTCCGTTGATTGCGCCAGGGCGGGTCCGGCGAACGCCACCAGGGCGATCAGCAGCCAGCCGAGGAGCATGGGGAGGAATCGTGGCTTGCTCACGCGGGAGCCTCCGATGTCTGGAACGATGAATGGCAATGTAGGGAAGATGGCATAGCGTAACATATGCCGGTTTGCTCGCGGCATGCCTGACGTTGCGCGAACCGCCCCCTTGCGACGCTATGGTCGTGCCGGGGTTCGCCGCTTTGCCGGCGACTTTCATCGCCCTGGCGCTGTCGCTAGCATGCCAGTTACGCAAGAGGAGGCGAGCATGTTTCAAGAACCCCTGGATTGGTTGCTGGTGGTGCTGGGTGGTGGCCTGGGCGGGATGGCGCGCCTGGCCGTGACCGAGTGGGCCGCCGATCGATGGGGGTCGCGGTTCCCCTGGGGCACCCTGGTCGTCAACCTGAGCGGGGCGCTGGGCATCGGTGCCCTGGCTGCGGTTGTCGACTGGCCGCACTCGAGCGGCAGCGGCTGGCTGTTCCTGGCCGCCGGCGTGCTGGGCGGCTTTACCACGGTGTCCTCCTTCAGCCTGCAGACCCTGACGCTGTTGCAGCAGCGGCGCTGGCTGGCGGCCGGCGGCAACACCCTGGGCACCCTGGTGCCGGGAGTGGCTGCAGTGGGTCTGGGCTGGTGGCTGCTGGGAGGTGGCGCATGAGCGACTGGCGCGGCTATCTGTCGGTAGGGCTGGGGAGCGGTCTGGGGGCCGGGCTGCGGCTGCTGGTGGCACAGGGCGCCTGGTGGTTGTGGGGCAGTGCCTTCGTGTGGGGCACCCTGATCGTCAACCTGCTCGGCTCCTGGCTGATCGCGGCCTGCGCGGCGCGCGCCCGGCACCGCCCCGAAGGGCATGCCGCGCGCTGGCAGCCGTTGCTGGTGGCCGGCTTGTGTGGCGGTTTTACCACCTTCTCGCTGTTCGGCCTGGAAACCTTCTATCTGCTGCAGAGCGGCCGGCCCTGGCTGGCGCTGCTGTATGGCGCCGGCAGCGTGCCATTGTGGCTGGCAGTCGCCTGGCTGGGCCAGCGGGCCGGCACCACACCACGCTGAGGGGCCGGCCCGCAGGTTCAGTCGGCGGTGCCGCGGTGGTGCGGGAAGCGTTCACGCACCAGCTTGAGCAGGCCCTGGGTCGAGCCATCGAAGTCCTGGCTCTGCTCGTCGATGCGCTCGCTGATCTCGCCGGCGATGCGCTTGCCCAGCTGCACACCCCATTGATCGAAGGAGTTGATGTTCCAGATCACACCCTGGACGAACACCTTGTGCTCGTAGAGGGCGATCAGTGCGCCCAGGTTGCGCGGCGTCAGCTCATCCAGCAGCAGGGTGCTGGAGGGGCGGTTGCCGGGGCAGCTGTAGGGGTCCAGGTCGCGGCTGGTCTGGCTGCCCTCCATGAAGGCGTTGGCCTGGGCCAGCATGTTGGTCAGCAGCGCGAAGTGATGGTCCTCCACCCCTGGTTCCGGCTCCAGTGAGGCAATGAAGTCGATGGGCACATAGCGGGTGCCCTGGTGCAGCAGCTGGAAAAAGGCATGCTGGCCATTGGAGCCGGTCTGCCCCCAGACGATGGGGCCGGTCTTGTAGTCCACCGGGTGACCGAAGATGTCCACCGACTTGCCGTTGGACTCCATGTCGAGCTGCTGCAGAAAGGCCGGCAGCTGATGCAGCGCCTGGTCGTAGGGCACGATGGCCTGGGTCTCGGCGCCCTGGAAGTTGATGTACCAGATGCCGATCAGGGCCATCAGCACCGGCATGTTGGCCTCGTTGGGCGCATTGAGAAAGTGCTGGTCCATCTCGTGGGCACCTTCGAGCATCTCCATGAAGCCCTCGTAGCCGATGGACAGGGCGATGGGCAGGCCGATCGATGACCACATGGAATAGCGCCCGCCGACCCAGGCCCAGAACTCGAAGACGTTCTCTTCGCGAATGCCGAACTCCATGGCTGCCTTGCGGTTGGTCGAGGCGGCGACGAAGTGGGCGCCCACGTCGGCATCCTCGCCGGCGTTTTCCAGGAACCAGCGGCGCGCCGTCTTGGCATTGAGCAGGGTTTCCTGGGTGGAGAAGGTCTTGGTCGAGACGATGAACAGGGTGGTCGCCGGATCCAGGCGCGAGAGCACCTTCTGGATGTGGGTGCCATCGACGTTGGACACGAAGTGGAAGTTGATCTCCGCATGGCGCTGCTTGAGCAGGGCGCGGCAGGCCATGTTGGGACCGAGGTCGGAACCGCCGATGCCGATATTGACCACGTCGCGAATGCGCTGGCCGTTGTAGCCCTTCCACTCGCCGCTGCGCACTTCCTCGGAGAAGCGCTTGATCTGCTCCCGGGTGCTGTGAATCTCCGGCATCACGTCCTTGCCGTCGACCATCAGGGGTTCGTCGCCCAGGTTGCGCAGCGCCGTGTGCAGCACCGGCCGGTTTTCGGTGACGTTGATGATGTCGCCGGAGAACATCTGGGCACGACGCTGCACCAGCGCGGAGTGGTCGGCCAGCTCGAGCAGGGTGCCGAGCACGGTATCGGAAATGTGGTGCTTGGAATAGTCGAGAAACAGGCCGCCGACGCGGAGGCTCATGCGTTCGAAGCGTTGCGGATCGGCATTGAAGTAATCGGTGATGCGGTCACCGGCGGTCTCGGCCTGGAGTCGCTTCAACGCTTGCCAGGTGACGCTGCGGGTGAGCTGAAACATGCGCGTTGTCCTCGGAAGGTGGGGGTGTTGTCGTCAGGGCGTGCGGGTGGAGACCCAGCTGCCGGCGTCGGGCACATTCATCTCGTAATCCTCGTTCAGCCTGGGTGAGCTGATCAGGAAGTCGGCACTGGCGGCATTGCAGGCAACCGGGATGTTCCACAGGGCGGCCAGGCGCAGCAGGGCCTTGACGTCCGGGTCATGCGGCTGGGGCGAGAAGGGGTCCCAGAAGAAGATCAGCAGGTCGAGCTGCTGCTCGGCGATGCGTGCGCCGATCTGCTGGTCGCCGCCCAGGGGGCCGCTCATCAGGGGCTCGACTGTCAGCCCCAGCTGGCTCGAGACGCGGGTGGCCGTGGTGCCGGTGCCGATCAGCTCGTGACCGGCCAGGCTATCGCGCCAGCGCTCGGCCCACTCCAGCAGCTCTGCCTTCTTGCCGTCGTGGGCAATCAGGGCGATGCGCTTGCGGGCCGGCAGGGTGCGGCGCACATTGCGTTGTGGTCGGGCATCAGGCATGGCGAGCCTCCACGGCCAGAATCTTCAGGGTATCGGTACCGCCATGAGCATTCATGTGGTCACCGCGTGTCAGGATGACGTGGTCGCCCGGCGCGGCAATGCCTTGGGCCACCAGGCGCTGCAGGGCCTGGTCGTTGAGTTCATCGGCGGCCATCTCGCTGGTATCGAAGGGCAGCGACACCACGCCCCGGTAGAGCGCCATGCGCCGCTGGGCGACCGGGTTGTGAGCCATGCCCACGATAGGCAGTTTCGAGCGAATCCGCGAGGCAATCAAGGGAGTGTAGCCGGAGGCGGTCATGCAGACGATGGCGGCCACGCCGGCCAGATGGTTGGCGGCATACATGGCCGACAGGGCGATGGTCTCGTCGACCCGCGAGAAGCCTTCATGGATGCGGTGGCCGGACTCCTGGGCGATACGCTCTCTTTCGGCGCCGACACAGACACGCGCCATGGCCTCGATGGTTTCCACCGGATAGTCGCCGGCGGCGGTCTCGGCGGACAGCATCACCGCGTCGGTGGCGTCCAGCACCGCATTGGCCACGTCGAACACCTCGGCTCGGGTGGGCAGCGGCGACTCGATCATCGACTCCATCATCTGGGTAGCGGTGATCACCGCCCGGTTCAGGGTGCGCGCGTGCTTGATGATGCGCTTCTGAGTGCCGATCAGCTGTTCGTCGCCGATTTCCACGCCCAGATCGCCGCGGGCCACCATCACCGCCTGGCTGGCCTCGATGATGCCGTCCAGCGTGTCATCATCGGCCACCGCCTCGGCGCGCTCCAGCTTGGCCACCAGGCCGATGTCGGCACCGGCCTCGCCGAGCAGTTCGCGGGCCTCGTGCATGTCGGCGGCGCTGCGCGGGAAGGACACCGCCAGGTAGTCGACGCCGATCTCCATGGCGGTCTTCAGATCGGTCTTGTCCTTGTCGGTCAGGGCCGGGGCGGAGAGGCCGCCGCCCTGCTTGTTGATGCCCTTGTTGTTGGACAGCTTGCCGCCCTGTTCCACGGTGGTGTGGATCTGCGTGCCGTCCACGCGCGCCACGTCCAGCACCAGCCGGCCGTCGTCGAGCAGCAGGCGGTCCCCGGCCACCACGTCATCGGCCAGCGCCTTGTAGTCACAGCCCACCCGGTTGGCGTCGCCGGCCTCGCTGTCCAGAGCCACGTCGATCACGAAGGTCTGGCCATCCTCGAGCTCCACCGGGCCGTCGCGAAAGCGCGCGATGCGAATCTTGGGGCCCTGCAGGTCGCCCAGCACGGCGACGCTGCGCCCCAGTCGAGCGGCCGCCTCGCGTACCTCGGTGAGGCGGCGGCGATGATCCTCGGGCGCACCATGGGAGAAGTTGAGGCGTACCACGTCGACGCCGGCGGCGATCATGCGCTCGAGCACGCCGGGCCGGTCGCTGGCCGGGCCGAGGGTGGCAACAATCTTGGTGCGGCGAGCGGGTAGGTCGGAATAGGGCATGCCGGAACTCCTGTGGGCCGGGTGAAGCTTGGGCCTTGATGGGGTGAATCCTGTCACCTTAGCGCATGCGTGGTTTTTTTACTAAGTATAGTGCTTTCGACCAAGGTCTACCCTTTGCCCCAGGGTGTGTCACTTGGCGGCATAACGCTTTGATGGTGCGAGCTTTATGGCAATTCTGGCGGTTTTGGGTGGCGTTTTTGTGTTGTAAAGTTACTAAAAATGGCTTGTGTCCGGCGCGATGGTCATTCACATTGTGGGGCATTGGAGTCGTCGTGCCGGCCAGCGCAGGTTGGCGCCAGGGCGCGGGATGCATGCATCGCGATGCGCCGCCCTGCTTCACCGACGGCTCAGCCACTTCCGCAGGACGGTACTCAATCGAGAGGACGACACCATGACACTCAAGATCGCCATCAATGGCTTTGGTCGTATCGGTCGCAACGTGTTGCGCGCACTCTATGAAGGCGGGTATCGCGACCGGGTCAGCGTCGTGGCCATCAATGATCTGGGCGACCCCTCGCTCAATGCTCACCTGCTGCGTCACGACACCGTGCATGGGCATTTCGGCTTCGAGGTGACGCATGACGACGAGAGCCTCAGTGTCGATGGCCAGCGCATCCACATGCTGTCCGAGCGCGATCCGTCACAGCTGCCCTGGAAGGATCTGGGTGTCGATCTGGTCATGGAGTGCACCGGCCTGTTCACCAAGCGCGATGCCGCGGCTCAGCACATCACCGCCGGCGCCGGCCGGGTGCTGGTTTCGGCGCCCACGCCCAATGCCGATGCCACCATCGTCTATGGCGTGAACGAAGGCGAGCTGACCGCCGAGGATCGCGTGGTGTCCAACGGTTCCTGCACTACCAACTGCCTGGCGCCGCTGGCCAAGGCGCTGAACGACAAGGTGGGCATCGAGACCGGCCTGATGACCACGGTGCATGCCTACACCAATGATCAGAACCTGTCCGATGTGTATCACAAGGATCCCTTCCGGGCGCGCAGTGCCACGCACTCCATGATCCCGGCCCAGACCGGCGCCGCCGCGGCGATCGGCCAGGTGCTGCCCGAGCTCGACGGCCGCCTCGATGGTCTGGCGGTTCGCGTGCCGGTGATCAATGTCTCGCTGGTCGACCTGACCTTCACGGCCTCGCGCGAGACCAGCATCGAGGAAATCAATGCCGCCGTCGAAGCCGCCGCGGCCGAGTCGCCGGTGCTCAGCGTCAATGCTCAGCCGCTGGTCTCCATCGACTTCAACCACGATGCCAATTCGTCTACCTTTGACGCCAACCATACGCGCGTCAGCGGCAAGCTGGTCAAGGTGATGGCCTGGTACGACAACGAGTGGGGCTTCTCCAATCGCATGCTCGATACCGCCCTGGCCATGCATGCCGTGAGCAACGACGGCTAAGTCGCTCGGCGCCTACGCCTGACCCGATGCCGGGGCGGTGATGACCGCTCCGGCGCTTTTGTGTGCAAGGAACCCTTCGATGCTTCCCGATTACGGCTGGTTGGCCTGGACCCTGATCATCGCTTCCACCTACCTGACCGGTATCTCCAAGGGTGGCTTTGCCGGCGGCTTCGGGACCCTCTCGGTGCCGTTGATGGCGCTGGCCATCGGGCCGATCGAAGCGGCTGGCCTGTTGCTGCCGTTATTGCTGGTCATGGACGTGTTCGCGGTCAAGGCCTGGTGGGGCCATCACGTGGCCACCGAGATCCGCCGCCTGCTGCCGGGCATGGCGCTGGGGGTGATCGCCGGTACCCTGCTGATCGGTACACTCGACGAGAACCATGTGCGACTGCTGCTCGGCGTGGTGTCGCTGCTGTTCGTGGTTTACATGATCATCAAGCCGTCGGCATCGCGGCCCATCCATGCCCTGTGGGCCTGGCCGGCGGGCATCGGTGTGGGGGTGACCAGCTTTCTGGCGCATGCCGGCGCGCCGCCAATGAACCTCTACCTGGTACCGCGGCGGCTCTCCAAACAGGCCTTCATCGCCACCTGCACGGTGGCCTTCGCGGCGGTCAACCTGATGAAGCTGCCGCCCTATCTGTGGCTCGGCGAGATCAACCTGACCAGCATCTGGGCTTCGCTGGCGCTGGTGCCGGTCGCCTGGTTCGGCGTGCGCAGCGGGCTCTGGCTGCAGAGTCGCGTCAACGAGCGGCTGTTCTATCGGCTGGTGATCCTGGCCATGGCCATCGTCGGTGTGCAGTTGATCGTCAAGGCACTGTGATCCCGCGTGCCGGGCTTGCCTGATTCAGCGACAGATGCCGCCGCCGCGCATGGCCAGGTGAAAATGGTTGGCGTGTGCCGCGTTATAGTCCGGGCCCAATGCCGTGCCAAAAAACCGACAGGCTTCGTCATTGAGCCGGCGCAGAAAGTCGCTTTCGGCGCCCGAGCCCTGCCAGTCGCCGAGCAGACTGATCCGGCGGCCGCTGTGCAGCGTGAAACCCGCCACGTCGAGGGCGCTGGCGGTAGCGTGCGCACTGCGCCGGGCATTGGCACGATGGTAGATATTGCGACAGGCGAAGCTGCCATAGTGCTCTACGTGCGAGACCTCCTCGCCGAGCAAGTCACGGGCGGCCGGTTGCAGGGAGTGGTGCTCGAAAAGCCCCCAAGCCACCACCAGTGGGCAGGTAGCCACGAAACTGCGATTGAAGCTGACACCAGTGCCCTGCAGACGCACCACCTTCTCCAGCGGACAGCCCTCGACCGGCGTGTAGTCGTCCAGGACGGTGTACTGGATGGATGGCGATGAAGCTCGCTCGAGTACGGCGTGACAGGCCTCACGATCGTTCCTCAGACGCTGCAGTTTCCAGCGCGTCACGGGCGTGACGGGGTCGTCGATATGCAGGAGCTGAAATGGTGACCATTCCCGGGGTAATTGCCACAGGCCCTTTTCGAAAGCCACTCCAATGGCCACGACGGCGAGCAGCAGCATCAGTCGGCGAGTGCGGTGCATGGCAGAGTTGGGCACCCTCGAAGCAGTGGATGGCCAGCTTGCCTATTTCATCGTGGGCTGTGAAGCGCAAAAGCCCCACAGTCGTGGGGCAGGAAAGACATCCTGATGGCCCGGGCAGCTCACGATTTGACGACCCACTCGTGGGCCGGGTCGTTCTGGAATTTCCACTCCCGCTTGGGCTACCTCGGGCATTGGTGGCCGTCGGCGAGGCGGTGGCACCCTGAGGATGATGTCCGTCTCGGCTATGCCGACGTCGTATTGGGAATGCACGCGATGCGCAAGGCGTTCCACGCTGCTTTGAGCATTGGGCTGAGCAGCGTGATGGCGCCGCGGAATGGCGCCTCTTGAGGAGGCGGAATGAACGATTATCGGCCGTGGCAGACCCCTGAGTCCCCGATGGAAGAGGCCACCCTGTGCGAGGCGACTGCCACACCGGAGTGGCCGCCGCCCGGGTCCCCGGACAGTGTCATCGCCCGGGCCGTCAGTCCCTGGCCGATCCACGACGTTGCAGCCCGGCTGGGCATCGAGGCTTCTCGGCTGCTGCCCTTCGGTCATGACAAGGCCAAGCTGCCCCATGACTTTACTGATGAGCTGGCCGAGCGTCCGCAGGGCAAGCTGGTGCTGGTCACGGCCATCACGCCGACACCGGCGGGTGAGGGCAAGACCACGACTACCGTGGGGCTGGGAGATGGCCTGAGCCGGATCGGCCAGCGAGCCGCCATCTGCCTGCGTGAACCCTCGCTGGGCCCCTGCTTCGGCATGAAGGGCGGCGCGGCCGGAGGCGGCCGCTCGCAGGTGATTCCCATGGAGGATATCAACCTGCACTTCACCGGCGATTTTCATGCCATCAGCAGTGCGCATAATCTACTGGCCGCGCAGATCGACAACCACCTCTACTGGGGCAACGCCCTGGATCTGGATCCCGAGCGGATTACCTGGAAGCGCACGATGGACATGAATGACCGGGCGCTGCGCCAGTTGATCGTCGGCGAGGGTGGCCAGGGGGTGCCACGCCGCGATGGCTTTGATATCACCGCCGCTTCCGAGATCATGGCGATTCTCTGCCTGGCACGCGATCTGGACGACCTGCAATGGCGGCTCGGCGAGATCGTGGTGGCGCGAACGCGCGATGGGGCGCCGGTGCGTGCTCGGGATCTGGAGGTCCAGGGCGCCATGGCCGTGCTGCTCAAGCAGGCGCTGGCGCCCAACCTGGTACAGACGCTCGAGCACACCCCGGCCTTCGTGCATGGCGGGCCCTTCGCCAACATCGCGCATGGTTGCAACTCGGTCATGGCCACCCGCTCGGCGTTGGCGCTGGCTGACGTGGTAGTCACCGAGGCCGGCTTCGGGGCGGATCTGGGCGCCGAGAAGTTCTTCAACATCAAGTGCCGGCAGGCCGGCCTGTCACCCAGTGCGGTGGTGGTCGTGGCCACGCTGCGCGCCCTCAAGATGCATGGTGGTATCGCGCGCGAGGCACTGGGGCAACCCGATCCCGAGGCCGTGCGCCGCGGTGCCGCCAACCTCGCTCGCCATGTCGAGAACCTGCAGGGCGCGGGCGTCCCGCTGGTGGTGGCGATCAATCAGTTCGACCAGGATTCCAGCGAGGAGCATGCCGTGCTGCGCGAGGCCTGTGACGCCATGGGGGTGGAAGTGGTGCTGAGCCGCCACTGGCAGGAGGGCTCGGCGGGCAGCGAGGAGCTGGCCGAGCGCGTGATGGCGCTGCTGGACGGCGCTACCCCGGAGCCGCAATTGAGCTATGCCGATGATGCCGGCCTGGCGGACAAGCTGCGTGCCATCGCCACGCAGCACTACGGCGCCGCGGATATCCAGCTGGAGGAGCGGGCACAGCACCAGCTGGAGGAGTACGAGGCGCTGGGGTACGGTCACCTGCCGGTCTGCATCGCCAAGACGCCTTACAGCTTTGCCGCCGACCCGGAGATGGGGGGCCTGGCCGCCGGGCATGTGCTGCCCATCCGGGAGCTCGAGCTGGCCGCTGGGGCGGGCTTCGTGGTGGCCTTGTGCGGCACCATCATGCGCATGCCGGGCATGCCTGAGCGACCGGCGAGCGCCGGGATGGGGCTCGACGCAGCCGGCGAGATCGAGGGCTTGTCCTGACCCGCCTGGCGTGTGGTTCGGTTTATAGTTGGCGTCGCCAGCGGCTCTCGATGGTGTCCAGTTCCGCCGGGCCGTAATGGGCGCTGTCATGACCGCCGTAGTGAGCCCAGAGCTGGTCGCCTAGATCGAAATGCCACCATTCGCTGGGCAGGTTGGTGAAGCCCTGGGCCAGCATGGCGTGGTAGAGCAGGCGACGATGGCGTCTCGCCTGATACCGGCTGTCGCCTTCCGCCCGCTCGCCTTCCAGCGCGGCAGCATGTGATGCCGACACGGCCTCGTCGAACAGGGTGCCCATGTCCAGCGGCAGACCATCGGCGTCGCACAGCGTCACGTCCACGGCACCACCGGTCAGATGGGGGCTCGGCGAGGTCGGCTCGGTACTCGGCTGGGCGACGAACTCTCGCGTGCGCTCCAGCAGTGTCCGCTCATCGAGTGACGGGTGCTTGGCCTGGATCGTGGCCTGCAGGGTCTCGAACAGGTATTGCTGAACGCGCCAGGGCCGCCAGCCATCCAGCACCAGCAGGCTCATCCCTTCGGGCAGGCCGCGGGCCACCGCCAGCAGGCGACGGTAGACGCCTTCGCGCACATAGCACTCATCGATGGCCCCCGGAATACCCAGGCGGGCGTAGGCCGGAAATACCTTGATCGGCGACGGTGCCAGGCTCATGGGCACCAACGGCTCGTCACTTCCCTGAATCGGTAGCCGGCCGATCGACGACCAGTCCGGCTCGGCGCGATGTGGAATGGGAATCTCGTCGTGAGCGGTGTCAGGGGTCGGTTGGGTCATGGGGTTATCCAAGAATCGTCGGGAGCCAAAGGGTCAGGGGAGGGAACAGGATCAACGCGGCCAATACGACCAGCGCGGTAACCACGAATGGCCAGATGGTACGAAACAGCGCGGTAATTTCGAGCTGGCTGACGGCGGCGGCCACGAAGACGCAGGCCCCCATGGGCGGCGTAATCAGGGCAATCGTTATGTTGAGAGTGATGATGACGCCCAGGTGAACGGGATCGATGCCTGCCATCATGGCGACTGGCGCGAAGATGGGGGTCAACAGCATGAGCGCCGAGACCTCTTCCATGAACATGCCGGTAATGAAGGTGATCAGGCTCAGCAATAATAGAATCAAGATGGGCTGATCGATATAGGGAGCCAGCAGCTCCACAAACTGACTGGGTACCTGGGCATAGGAGAGCAGCCAGCTGACCGTGGCAGAAGCGGCCATGATGATGAAAATCGCGGCCGTCAGGCGAGTGGTCTCCAGGATGGCACGCCAGAAGCCGCTGGGGCCCAGGGTCCCCATGACCAGGCCATACAATGCCACATAGAACGCGGTCAGAGCACCGGACTCCGTCGGAGTGACGACCCCCATGACTATGCCGGCCACGATAATGAAAGGAGCGATCAGTGCTGGCAGCGCCCCAAGGCCGGCGCGGCCCAGCTCCGCGGCAGTGGGCCAGCTGCCCCGCTTTACGAGGCCGCGACGACGGGCATACCAGGCATTCATGGTCATGAAAGCAAGGCCCAGCAGAAGGCCGGGAATGACGCCTGCAAGGAATAGGTCGCCGACCGAGGTGTTGGTCAGAGAGGCGTAGAGAATCATGAAGATACTGGGTGGAATGATGGGGCCGATCAGTGAGCTGCCGGCCGTGAGGCCTGCCGCAAAGGCGGTGGAGTAGCCCTCCTTGCGCATCGGTGGCACCAGCAGCGAACCTAGTGCGGAAGTATCGGCAACGGCGGAGCCGTTAACGCCGGCGAAGAAGACGCTCGAGACCACGTTGACGTGTCCCATGCCGCCCCGCAAATGACCGACCAGCAGCCGGGCCAGGGTCATCAGGCGGTCCGTTAAGCGGCTGGCGTTCATCAGGTTGCCGGCCAGAATGAAAAGGGGAATGGCCATCAACGAGAAGGCATTGATCCCCCCGAAAAACTGCTGTGGCATCATGCGGGGAATCATGGCGGGGTCGACGAACAGAAAGCCGACCACCGCGGTTGTCAGTAGGGCGATAAAAAGTGGTAGGCCCAATAGCACATGCGTCAGAAAGACCAGGAACATGGTAAGGGTCATCATGAAGCTGGCTCCTCCTGGGTCGGCAGTGGTGCAGGTCCATGCCAGAGAGCCTGCCAGGCCAACAGGGCGAAACCGGTTGGCAACGCCATCACAGGGATGGTGCGGCTGATGCCGAGCCCCTGGCTGGTAAACATCGAAACCGACTGGGCATATTGGTAGCTGAAAATGGCACCCGCAATGGCCAGAGACAGGGTCAGCAACCATTGATAGATGTTGAGGAGGCGACATAGCGAATAGGGCAGCAGGCGCTCAATCAGTGCCACTCGCATGTGTCGGCCCTCGACCCACACGGCCCCGGACGCCAGCATGACGGCACCGATAATCAGGTAACGGGCCAGCTCATCTGTCCAGATCGGGGCGCCACCGGCCATGTAGCGCATGAAAATGCCATAGAGCATGGCCAGTAGGTCGACCAACAGCAGCGTTCCGGCCACACCTAGAGCAGCTCGCCGGGTAAAATCCGGTAGCCGAGAGATTTGCTGAGGCATAGTGAATTACCTGGGCAGCGCCCGGGTGATATCACACCCGGACGTAGTGGGAGTTACTCGGCTTCAGGATTTAGTCCGGCATCCTTGAGGGCCATGTCGATATAGCGTTGCTCTATGTCCTGTTCTTCCAGCCAGTCCAGGTAGGCAGGCTGCCCTTTTTTGCGGAATGCGGTCAGTTGCTCCTCGTTTGGGCGGATGACTTCCATGCCCTGTTCTTCCAGATAGGTGATGCGCTCGTCGACCCGAGCCTCGTTGTGTTCACGTGCCATCTGGTTAGCCTCGGCCACGGCTTCCTGGAAGGCAGTGCGCATTTCTTCATCCCAACCGTCGATCATGGCAGCATTGCCGACCAGGAACTGGTCCGAATACTGGATGTTCGCCAGGGTCAGGTAGTCCTGCACTTCATAGAGGCTGCCCAGGATGATGTACATCGGTGGGTTCATCTGGCCGTCAGCCACGCCCGTTTTCAGCGCCATGTAGACTTCCGTCCAGGGAATCGGAGTCCCGGAGGCGCCGAAGGCTTCGTAGAGCGCCACCTGGCTCGGGTCCATGGCGCGGAAGCGCAGGCCCTCGAAGTCTTCCGGCGAGGAGATAGGGTGTTCGTTGTTGGTGAAGGCCAGGAACCCCCCTTCCTCGACCACGGCCAGCAGCTCCAGTCCAGCCCGCTCTTTCAGGTCCTTCTGAACTTCCTTCCAGTACTCACCCTCATCAAAGAAGGTTCGAGCTTCGTCGAAACTCTCGAACAGAAAGGGAATAGCGCTGACATAGATTTCCGGTACCACGGGTGACATGCCGGCGAAAGAAGCGATATTGAGCCCGGGAGAGCTCATGACCTGCTCCATACGCTCCTGCTCTTCGCCGAGCATGCTGTTTGGGTAGAGCTTGAGCTCGATCTCGCCGTCGGTCTTCTCCTTGACCAGCTTCTTGAGGTCGGTCGCGAAGACATGCACCGCATTTTTCTCGGGGTCAGGGGCACCGTTATAGCCGAGGTTCACTGTGGTAGCGGCCAGACTGCTGCCACACAGGGCGGTGCTGCCGATCAGGCAAGCGGTGGCCAGGTGTTTCAGGCGGAAAGCGGTAGTACGAAAGGTAGGCATTGGATTCTCCAGCAAGGTTGTTGTTGATGTTGCTGTGACTGGTGAGTGACCAGTATGGAACCAGACTAGGCGTTGTCTTGTTGACTCTTCAAACCCTCGAGTGTTGTGGTTATAGCAACACTACCTCACCAGCCGAGGGGCATCATCCTGGAAAAACCGCATGCGCTGTTGCAGGTGTTCCAGGCAGGCGCGTCCTGCAACGGTGAGTTCTCGATCGGCGCGACTGACGATCTGTGCTCGGGTACCGTTGAGGACGTCATGAGCCAAGGGCAACACGGCAATCTCACCCTGCTGGATTTCTTCTGCCACCGTGAGCTCCGGCATGAAAGTGACCCCGGTCCCCGAACGGACAAAGTTTTTCAGCACGGCCACCGAGTTTGTATGCAATCTGGCGTGTAGGTGCAGTCGCTCCTGATGGGCGACGGCATTGACCATCTGGCGCATGCCGAAGGGTTTGTCCATGAGCGCCAGTGGCCACTCGGCAAATTCGTGCAACGACACTGGTGTGTTGCGATGGACCAATGGGTGGTGGCTGGGCACAATCAAGTCCAGCGGCTGGCGAGTTTCCACGTGGCAGTACAGTTGAGGGTCGATGGGAGGCGCATAAAGCAGGGCAAGGTCTGCTTCACGGTTCTTGATCAGCGCCATGGCTTCATTAACGCCTGCCATCTCTACGGCGAGATCAATGCCAGGATATGCTGTCATGAAAGACTGTAGTGGCGCATCAATCAGGTCGGCGATGAAGCCTTCCCCCACGGCAATGCGCACTTCACCACTGACCAGTTGCTGCAGAGCGTGGAGTTGAGAGATGACGGCTTCTTCGGCATTGCGTTGGGCGTGGTAATGGTCGACCAACAAGCGGCCTGCCTCTGTTGACTTGATGCCTCCGGCATGCCGTTCCAGCACAGTGACTTCAAGGGTTTCCTCGAGCAGCCTGATGCTTCGGCTGATCGCTGAAACATCCACATTCAAGTGTGTGGCTGCTCCTCGCAAGGAGCCGCGACGGATCACTTCACCGAGATAGGCCAAGGCCCGCTGGTTGAGCATCAGAACACCATGACGGTTGGTGGACGGTTACGACACCCGCTACGCTCAAGGCGAACACCATGGGTCTGGGAGGCGGGTATGGAGCCATTATATCGCGTGTTGCCAGAGGCGACCTGGGAGGCGGCATGCCGTTCCGGCAAGGTGTCGCGTTGCGGGAATGATAACCGGGCCGGCGGCGTGCACCTGAATGTCGCTGCGTCGGTGGACTATACGGCGCGCCGGTATTTCGCCAGGGAGGAACGGCCGCTGGTACTGGAAGTGGATCCCAGCGGTTTTGCCGAGTGTATCGAGTGGCGCGAGCCGACCGAGGGTGAGCCCTGGCCGAGACCGTTGGCGCGTATCCAGGCCCTGCCGGTCGAGGCGGTAGTGGCGGTACGACGTATTGAGGAGTTGGAGTATTAGTTGTAGCCCGCCTCAGTAGTGAATATTGCAGCGCGTTCTGGCAACACCTTTGAAAGTCTGCGCGTACTGATCGCCGCGTGGTACGGCTCTGGTGCGCCAGCCAACCGGACGACGATGCATACAGAAACTTGGTGGCTCGGTGATATGGCCTATGTAGTCAGGTTACCGAAATCCATGCTGCAGATGCTCAGAGTCGTCAAAAAACAACACCGCATACGCCTAATGATGCTTTGTGCGGTGCCGCAAGCTGACCCATATTGAAATCACGGCGTCAGACGGTAAATCGCTACCTGGATTCATCGCGCTGACGCAAGGCTACCACCTGAGTGCCCTGTTGTTTCCGATCCAGGCGCCAGGAGTGAGGTTCTGCAAGACTATCGACCTCCCGCAGTACGCCCAGGGTACTTACCAGGCCCGGCATGCGTAGCTAAGGCACCAGAACGCCATCGCGGATGGCGGCCCGGGTGAAGATGTCCCGGGATAATGATGACTTTGCATGAGGATGACACCATGAACGGTATCCAGTTAGCCGAGCAAGCCGATCAGATCGCCAGTACATTCAGCAAGCAGGACCTGGCCAAGGTAGTGGTAGCGTTGCGCGCCAATGGTAACTCCCTGCAGCACGCCGTCGCGGTACTCGACACCATCGACGCCTGCCAGGGATATACGCTCGACTGGGCCTGGGATGAGGTTCTGGCAGGAGAGAAGCAGGCCATGGTCCAGGAAGATTGAGAGTCGCACGCCGAGTCAGGGACGTTCGGTCCGTGAGACCGGATCAGGACAAGCGTAGAGCCGAGGCTGTTGATGCCTCGGCTCTTTTGGCTTCAGGTACCTGCCTGCCCGGGGTCCGTGGCAGGTGGAGTTGCGCAAGCGTCGCAACCCGTTCTGGGTAGTCGGTCGAGCAAGGGACGGCAACAATCTATCGCCATCAAGTGTGGTTCTAGGTGGTGCTAGGGGGCATTGGGGCTTCGGGCCCCACGAGGTGCCCCCATATGTGCCCCCTTGCGCTCGAGAGAGTGCCGACATGCTGTCGGCGGGCAGGCCCCCAAACGAAAAAGCCACCCGTGGAGGTGGCTTTCTTCCGGTGTTGGTGGGGTGGCGGGAATCGAGCCCCTGTCGTTCGAGAGAGCGCCGACACGTTGTCGGCGGGCAGGCACCCAAATGAAAAAAGCCACCCGTGGAGGTGGCTTTCTTCTGGTGTTGGTGGAGGCGGCGGGAATCGAACCCGCGTCCGCCGACACTCGCCCATCGGCTCTACATGCTTAGTTCCGTCTTTTGGTTTAACACCGCTGGCTCCGACGATCAGGATCCAGAAGTGCGATTCCTCTTAGGTTTAACGATTGACACGAGGACAGGGCCAATCGCGATCCCATCATCTATGAGCTCGTTCCCTTCCGTGATGAATGGGCACATCACTTCCGGGTCGGACTAGAAGCTAGCAGTTGTTACGCTGCCAGCGCGCCCTGAGCGTAGTTGTCGTCGTTTGCGACTATTTAGTCGTGATGTTGTATTTACGAGATACATCACACTCTCGGCATGCACCTCAGGGGTTGTCGCCGGCGTCGAAGCCATGTCGCCCCCGTTGCGTCCCTATTCTAACAGCATCGCTGTCAGTGCGACAGGGTTATGTCTTGTTCTGCTCGCGCATGATCCGGCCCTTCTGCCGCTGCCAGTCGCGGTCCTTCTCGGTCTCTCGCTTGTCGTGAATCTTCTTGCCTGTCACCAGGGCCAGTTCGCACTTCACCTTGCTGCCTTTCCAGTACAGCTTGAGCGGGACGCAGGTATGCCCCTTGTCCTGGGTGCGCGAGAAGATGCGGGCGATCTCCTTGCGGTGCAACAACAGCTTGCGCGTGCGCGACGGGTCGGTCACGTCGTGCGTGCTGGCGGTGTTGAGCGGCGTGATGTTGCTGCCCAGCAGCCAGGCTTCGCCGTTCTTGATCAGGATGTAGGTGTCGGTCAGCTGTCCCTTCCCGGCACGCAGACTCTTCACTTCCCACCCTGCCAGCGACAGGCCGGCCTCGAAGGTTTCGTTGATGTGATACTCGAAGCGTGCCTTCTTGTTCAGGGCGATGGTGTTACCGCCTGGACCCTTGCTCTTGCCTTTCTTGTTGGCCATGGAACCTCATATTCTGTCTTGCCGAAAATGGCCTGCCCCTTCGATATGGGGGGAAGCATGATACCATTCAAGGCTTGAAATCACTGCTCATGATACGCCTTGGGCCCTTTGAAGTCAGCGGAGAGGTCAATGCCAACGGTCAATCGGTCCGCCCTGGTGCGGCACACCCCCAAGCAAATGTTCGACCTGGTCAACGATTTCGAGCGTTACCCGGAGTTTCTGCCGGGGTGTCGCGATGCCCGCCTGCTGGAGCATGATGAGGCACACCTGGTTGGCGAAATGACGCTGGGGCGTGCCGGCATCGAACAGAGTTTCACCACGCGCAATGATCTACAGGAGCCGGAGCGCATCGACCTGTCGCTGGTCAGCGGTCCCTTCAAGCGCCTGACAGGGCGCTGGCTGTTCACGCCGATGGGCGAGGACACCTGCAAGGTCAGCCTGGAGATGGAATTCGAGTTCGCCAACCGCTTGCTGGGCATGGCCTTCGGCAAGCTGTTCCAGCAGGTGGCCGGCCAGCTGGTCGATGCCTTCACTCGCCGTGCCGATGAGCTCTATGGACGCTGAGGCCCCGGGCATGCTGCAGGTCGAAGTCGCCTTTGCACTGCCGAGCCGGCAACGCATCATCCAGCTTAGCCTGCCGGAGGGCACGACGGCCCGTGAAGCGGTGCAGCAGGCCGACCTGCCCCACCACTTTCCGGAGGTGGCACCGGCCACCTTCGACGAGGCCCCGCTCGGCATCTTTGGCAAGGCCCTGCGAGACCCGCAGCAGCATGCGCTGCGGGACGGCGATCGCGTGGAGGTCTATCGCCCCCTGCAGCTCGACCCCAAGGCGGCACGCATTGCCCGCGCCGCCGCCAAGCGTGACTGAACTTGGCTCAGCTGTCCTCGGGGCGCACGTTCAGCAGGTTGCCGGTTTGCTCACCGGATGACTCGGTGGGCCCGATGCCGCGTTCGTCGGCCACCGAGGGTGGCTTGGAGAAGTCGCCATGCCGTTCGATATCGGCGACGCGGTTGCCCTGGAAGGTCAACGTCAGGCGGCGTTGCTCGGTGCCGCTGTAGGCCTTGTCCAGGTAGTAGATGTAGTCCCACTGGCGAGCATCGAACGGAGCTTCGAGCAGTGGGCTGCCCATGACGTTGAGCACCTGCTGGCGCGTCATGCCGGGCTGCAATTGCTCGGCCATGTCGGAGGTCACCAGGTTGCCCTGGGCGAGATCCCTTTTGTACACGCCAAAGTAGCTGCAGCCACTGATCAATGTCAGGGCGACGGTCAGGGTGGCGGTGAGGGTGACGGTTCGGGTCAGCTTTTGCATTTGCGCCTGTTCTTCACTATCGTGGTTTTGGTCGATCATACCCGACCCTACCTGATACTGCGAAGAGCAAACATGGCCGACCAAAACCATGAGTTACGCAAGGCCGGTCTGAAAGTGACCCTGCCGCGCGTCAAGATACTACATATTCTCGAGAACGCCACGGGACAACACCACCTGAGCGCCGAGGATGTCTACAAGACACTGCTGGAAGCGGGCGAAGACGTGGGCCTTGCCACCGTCTATCGTGTGCTGACGCAGTTCGAGACAGCCGGGCTGGTGACGCGCCACAACTTCGATGGCGGGCATGCCGTCTTCGAGCTGACCCAGGAGGAGCACCACGATCATATGGTGTGCCTGGACAGTGGCGAGATCATCGAGTTCTTCGATGACACCATCGAGCGCCGCCAGCAGGAAATTGCCGAAGAGCATGGCTACGAGCTGGTGGACCATGCCCTGGTGCTTTACGTGCGTCCGAAGAACGCGAAGAGCTGAACGGCTGACACAGCCGCCGCGTCGGGCGACGTCAGCCACCAGGTAATCTCGAGACGCTCCTCATCCCCGGGGTTGAGGAGCGTCTGCGTGTTGGTGGCAGCGCCGTCGAGTCGGGCCTGAGTGCAGGCCGCGGCGGATCAGTGGTGCGCGCGCTGGCTGGCGTCGAGCATCTCGCGGGCGTGGGCCAGGGTCTGGTCGGTGAGCTTCATGCCGCCGAGCATCCGGGCCAGTTCGCCGACGCGGCCGGCTTCATCCAGTACTGCCATCTGCGTCAGCGTGGTGTCGTCTTCGGCCTGCTTGGCGATATGCAGGTGCTGGTGAGCCTGGGCGGCGACCTGTGGCAGGTGGGTGACGGTCATCACTTGGCCGTTGCTGCCCAGCCGCCGCAGCAGCTGGCCGACGACTTCCGCGGTGGCGCCGGAAACGCCGACGTCGACCTCGTCGAAGACCAGGCTGGGAATGGTCGAGTGCTGCGCGGCCACCACCTGAATGGCCAGGCTGATGCGTGACAGCTCGCCGCCCGAGGCCACCTTGGTGAGCGGACGTGCGGGCTGGCCCGGGTTGGCACTGATCAACAGCCGGGCCCGCTCCAGCCCTTCCGCGGAGGGCGTGTCACGTGGCGTCAGCTCGACTTCGAAGCTGGCCTTGTCCATGGCCAGAAACGCCAGCTGATCCTGCACTTCCTTGCCGAAGCGCTTGGCCGCTTTCCGACGGGTCTTGCTGACGGCTTCGGCCTGCTCCCGCCAGGTTTGCTTGAGCCGCTCGACCTCGGCGCTCAGGCTATCCAGGTCGTTGTCGCCGCCGTCGAGTTCGGCCAGCTCGTCGGATAGACGCTGGTGCAGGGCGACCAACTCTTCCGGGGGCACCTGGTGCTTGCGGGCGATGCGGTGCACTTCGCTGAGGCGTTGTTCGACCTGGGCCAGGCGTTCCGGGTCCAGCTCCACGCTGGAGGCGAAGTGGTTGAGTTCGCGGCCGGCTTCCTCCACCTGGATGCAGGCGTCGCCCAGCATGCTCAGGGCATCGGCCAGGGCGCCGCGTTCGCTGCCGGGCAGGGCGGAGAGCCGGTTGACCGCCTGATGCAGCAACGGCAGAGCGCCGCCCTCGTCGCCATCACAACACTGCGCAGCGAACTGGGCTTCCTGCAGGCGCTCCTCGGCATGGGCCAGGTTTTCCTGCTCGGTTTCCAGCTCGTACAGCTCGCCCTCGGCCAGGCTCAACTGGTCGAGCTCCTCGACCTGGTAACGCAACAGCTGCAGCCGGGCGCGAATCTCGTCGTCATCCTCCGAGAGGCGCTTGAGTCGTTGCTGGGCGTCACGCCAGGCGCGATAGGTCTCGGCCAGTGTCGCGATGGCTGCATGGTGACCGGCGAAGTCGTCGAGCAGTTGCAGGTGGGTGTCTTCGCGCATCAGGCCCTGGTGGGCATGCTGGCCGTGAATCTCGATGAGGTGGCTGCCCAGTGCCTTGAGGTCGCTGACCGTGGCCGGCAGGCCGTTGATCCACGCCTTGGAGCGCCCCGAGCGGGTCACCACGCGCCGCAGCAGGCAGTCCTCACTGGGCATTTCGCGGGCTTCGAGCCAGGCGCGGGCGCCGGGCAGTGCCGAGACATCGAAGCGGGCGGTGAGGTCGGCGCGTTCGCAGCCATGGCGCACGCTGCCGGTATCCGCTCGTTCACCGAGGCACAGGCCGAGCGCCCCCAGCAGGATGGACTTGCCGGCCCCTGTCTCGCCGGTAATGGCGGTCATGCCGCTGTCCCATTCGAGTGACAGTTGGTCGACGATAGCGAAGTCGCTGATGGCAAGCTCTGTCAGCATGATGCCTCCCCGGTGCCGCTGGAATTCACTGGTTATTCATCCATTGCCTTGTGTGTTTATACAGTAGTTCATGTCGGCGAACAACGCGTACCGCGAATCGGTTGGCAGGGGTGCCTTGAGTTCTGCGCTGTCAGCCCCATATACCTGGCAACGACGTTTCAACCCGACAACATGTCTTCAGGCGGCACCGCCCGCCAGCTGTCATTCAGGAGGCACACATGGCCAAAGATCCGCAGACACCTCAGGACGATGAGCTTTCCCGCCAGCAGGCGGAAACCGACGCCCAGGTGGAGCCGGAAATCGTCGACGGCGAGCTCGAGGATACCATCGAGGATGCAATCGAGAACGCTGAACAGGAGAAGGTCGAGGGTGAGTCCAGCGACAACCCCGAGGCCGAGATGCTGGCGGCCAAGGTAGAGGAGCTCGAGAAGAGCCTGGCCGAGGCCAACGACAAGGCCATGCGCGAGGCGGCCGAGGCGCAGAACATTCGCCGTCGTGCCGAGCAGGAGACCGAGAAGGCACGCAAGTTTGCGCTCGAGAAGTTCGTCAAGGAACTGCTGCCGGTGGTCGACAGCCTGGAAAAGGCGCTGGACGCCATGGGCGAGGATGCCACCGAAGTGCATCGCGAGGGGGTTTCCATGACCCTCAAGCTGCAGCTGGATGTGCTCGGCAAGTTTGGCGTCGAGGTGGTCGACCCGGCCGGTGAACCCTTCGATCCGCAGTACCACGAGGCCGTGACCATGGTGCCCAACGCGGAAATGGATCCCAACAGCGTCATGGAAGTGATCCAGAAGGGCTATCTGCTCAACGGCCGCCTGGTACGCCCGGCGATGGTCGTGGTCAGTCAGGCCGCCGAATGATTTTGCGCGGAAAAAGCGCTTCGGGCCCTTGAAAAGGTGCTGAGGGCCCCCAGATACATGGCATCAAGGCGGTAACCGCCTCACACGAACGAATTTGTAACAGCGATATTTCGAGGATTTCCTAATGGGACGCATCATCGGTATTGACCTGGGGACCACCAATTCCTGCGTTGCCGTGCTCGACGGCGACCAGGCCAAGGTGATCGAGAACGCCGAAGGCGCTCGTACTACCCCGTCCATCATTGGCTACACCGACGACGGCGAGACACTCGTCGGTCAGGCGGCCAAGCGCCAGGCGGTGACCAACCCGCAGAACACTCTGTATGCCATCAAGCGCTTGATTGGCCGTCGTTTCGAAGACGATGTCGTGCAGAAGGACATCAAGATGGTGCCTTACACCATCACGGAAGCCGACAACGGCGATGCCTGGGTCGAGGTCAAGGGCAACAAGCTGGCGCCGCCCCAGGTCAGTGCCGAAGTGCTGCAGAAGATGAAGAAGACCGCCGAGGACTACCTGGGCGAGACGGTCACTGAAGCGGTCATCACCGTGCCGGCCTACTTCAACGACAGCCAGCGTCAGGCCACCAAGGACGCGGGTCGCATCGCCGGCCTCGAGGTCAAGCGCATCATCAACGAGCCGACGGCCGCCGCACTGGCCTACGGCATGGACAAGGCGCGTGGCGACAAGACCATCGCGGTCTATGACCTGGGTGGCGGTACCTTCGATATCTCCATCATCGAAGTGGCCGATGTCGACGGCGAGACCCAGTTCGAAGTGCTGGCCACCAATGGCGATACCTTCCTGGGTGGTGAAGACTTCGACCTGGCGTTGATCAACTATCTGGTCGATCAGTTCAAGCATGACAGCGGCATGGACCTGTCCGGCGACAACCTGGCCATGCAGCGCCTCAAGGAAGCCGCCGAGAAGGCCAAGATCGAGCTGTCCAGTGCCCAGCAGACCGAGGTCAACCTGCCGTACATCACGGCCGACAACACCGGGCCCAAGCACCTCAACGTCAAGGTCACGCGTGCCAAGCTCGAGTCGCTGGTCGAAGACCTGGTGGCGCGCTCGCTGAAGCCGTGCAAGACCGCGCTGGCGGATGCCGAGCTGTCGGCTTCCGACATCGATGACGTCATCCTGGTCGGCGGCCAGACGCGCATGCCGCTGGTGCAGTCCAAGGTCACCGAGTTCTTCGGCAAGGACGCCCGCAAGGACGTCAACCCGGACGAAGCCGTGGCCGTGGGTGCTGCCATCCAGGGCGGCGTGCTCGGCGGCGACGTGAAGGACGTGCTGCTGCTCGACGTCACGCCGCTGACCCTGGGCATCGAGACCCTGGGTGGCGTGATGACGCCGCTGATCGAGAAGAACACCACCATCCCGACCAAGAAGACCCAGACCTTCTCGACCGCGGATGACAATCAGACGGCCGTGACCATCCACGTGCTGCAGGGTGAGCGCAAGCAGTCCAACGGCAACAAGTCGCTGGGTCGCTTCGACCTCTCCGACATTCCGCCGGCACCGCGTGGTGTGCCGCAGATCGAGGTCGCCTTCGACCTGGACGCCAACGGCATCCTCAACGTCTCGGCCAAGGACAAGGCGACCGGCAAGGAGCAGTCGATCGTCATCAAGGCCTCCAGTGGTCTGTCCGAGGAAGAAGTCGAGCAGATGGTGCAGGACGCCGAGGCCAATGCCGAAGAGGACAAGAAGTTCGAGGAACTCGTCCAGCTGCGCAACCAGGCCGACGGCATGGTCCACGCCGCCCGCAAGACGCTCGAGGAAGCCGGCGACAAGGCGACCGACGAAGAGAAGCAGTCCATCGAGAACGCGGCCAGCGAACTCGAGGAAGCCATCAAGGGCGACGACAAGGACGACATCCAGGCCAAGCTGGATACGCTGACCGAAGCCTCCGGTAACCTGGCGCAGAAGATGTACGCCGAGCAGGGTGACGACGCCGCTCAGCAGCAGGCCGACAGCGGCGAGCAAGCCGAAGGCAAGCAGGAAGACGACGTGGTCGACGCCGAGTACGAGGAAGTCAACGACGACCAGAAAAAGCAGTAAACCACGACGCCTGAATCACGGCTGACACCAGCGCGGGAGCTCGACTCCCGCGTTGGTGTTTGCGCAGCGTCGCTACGGAGGCGGACAGACAGATGTCCAAGCGTGACTATTACGAAGTGCTGGGAATCGAGCGCGGGGCCGATCAGAAAGAGATCAAGAAGGCCTACCGTCGCCTGGCACAGAAATACCATCCGGACCGTAATCCGGACGATGATACCGCGGCGGAGAAGTTCCGCGAGGTTTCCGAGGCCTACGAGGTCCTGACGGACAGCGAGAAGCGCGCGGCCTATGACCAGTTCGGTCATGACGGCGTCGACGGCCAGGCCGGTGGCGGCTTCGGCGGTGCCGGGGCCGGCGGCTTCAGCGACATCTTCGGCGATGTCTTCGGCGATATCTTCGGAGGTGGCGGAGCGCGCCGCAATCCCAATGCCCCGCAGCGTGGCAGTGATCTGCGCTACAACCTCGAGGTCGACCTCGAGGATGCCGTCGCCGGTACCAGCGTGGATATTCGCGTGCCGCGCCATATCGAGTGCGAGCGCTGCGACGGGGACGGTGCCGAGCCGGGCTCCAGCAAGGAGACCTGCCCGACCTGTCACGGCATGGGTCAGGTGCGCATGCAGCAGGGCTTCTTCGCCGTGCAGCAGACCTGCCCGACCTGTCATGGCAGCGGTCAGCACGTCAAGGTGCCGTGTCACAAGTGCAACGGTGAAGGCCGCGAGCGCGAGACCCGCACCTTGTCGGTGAAGATTCCGGCCGGCGTGGACACCGGCGATCGCATTCGCCTCAATGCCGAAGGCGAAGCCGGCATGAACGGTGGTCCGCCCGGTGATCTCTACGTCCAGGTGGCCATCAAGCCGCACCATATCTTCGAGCGCGAAGGCCGTCATCTGCAGTGCGAGGTGCCGATCAACTTCGTCGATGCCACCCTGGGTGGCGAGCTCGAGGTGCCGACCCTGGATGGCCGGGTCAAGCTGAAGATTCCGCCCGAGACCCAGACCGGCAAGATGTTCCGCCTCAAGGGCAAGGGCGTGAAGCCGGTGCGTGGCGGCCCCGCCGGCGACCTGCTGTGCCGCGTCGAGGTCGAGACGCCGGTCAAGCTCAGCGAGGAACAGAAGGACCTGCTGCGCCAGTTCCAGGACAGCCTGGACGGCAGCAACAGCCATCACTCGCCGAAGAAGAGCAACTTCTTCGACGGCGTGAAGAAGTTCTTCGAGGACATGAAGCCGTAACGGGCGCCGGTCCGTCGCTTCACCCAGAGGCCCCGCACTCCCCGAGGAGGCGGGGCTTCGTTGTGTCCGACTCAGCGTTGCAGGTGTTCCAGGCGCCCATCGGTGCATGGATGCCAGCGCGGGTCCTGAGGCAAGACCAGTGGCGTGCCGTTCAGATCGCAGAGCCAGTGATTGTCCGGGACCAGGGCATCGACCGCAGGGCTGGCGTGCCAGCGCTGATCCGGCCTTGGCGCGAGCAGGTTGTTGTACATTTTATTCAGCGCTGCCTTAGCGCCAGGCCGTTTGTCGGGTGCTCATTCTGGCCGACGGCGAAGAGAGTCAGGTGTGCGGCCTCTGCCAAGTAACGGTGGTCTGACGTTATACGGTGCCGTCGAATCGCCGCGCAGCGCTAATCGCAGGCTTCTAGCACCAGGGGGCGGCAGGCGGTGGAGCGGGCATACTGCTGGGAGGCTTCGTGAACATTCTTGGCGAGCCGGTCGGGGAACTTTTCGTACTCACCGCTTTGTAGCGCTCGTTTTACTGCCACGTTACCACCTCGGGTGAGTAGTGATGGTGGTAACATTGGCGCCAGCAGCATTTGCAGAAAATGGCTGCTATATGAGTCAAGAGCCCGCTTGTCAGGACGCCACAGGGAATCGGCATGCAGCAGATACAGATTTTCCAGTCCAGCGACGGGACCGTGTCGCTGGAGGTGTCTCTCCAGCAGGAGACGGTGTGGCTTAGCCTGGACCAGATGGTTGCCCTCTTTGAGCGCGATAAGTCGGTGATCTCGCGCCACATCCGTAATGTGTTCAGAGAGGGGGAGCTCGAGCGCCAGGCAGTTGTTGCAAAATTTGCAACAACTGCCTCCGACGGGAAGGTCTACCAGGTCGATTACTTCAACCTCGATGTCATTATCTCCGTGGGCTACCGGATCAAGTCCCAGCGAGGCGTGCAGTTTCGCAAGTGGGCGACCTCGGTGCTCAGGCAGCATCTGGTGGAGGGCTACACCCTGAATCACCAGCGGCTCGAGGAGCGGGGCGTGGAACTCGAGCAGGCCATGGCGCTGCTCACGCGTACCCTGGCCAACCAGGGCCTGGTGGCCCCTGAGGGGGAGGCGGTGCTGCGGGTGATCGAAGACTATGCCCGCTCCTGGAGCCTGATTCAGGGCTATGACGACCAGAGCCTGACCGAGGTGGCCGGACGCCAGTCCGACATGTGTCCCCTGTCACTGGAGGCGGCTATCGAAGGCATCGCTGCGCTCAAGCGGGAACTGATGGTCAAGGGGGAGGCCACCGAGCTGTTCGGTCGGTCACGCGGAGACGGGTTGGCCTCGGCGTTGGCCACCATCGAGCAGGGCTTCGGCGACGAGCTGTTCTATCCGAACGTGGCCAGCCGTGCGGCTCACCTGCTGTACCTGGTGGTCAAGAATCACCCCTTCGCCGACGGCAACAAGCGCACCGGTTCCTTCCTCTTCCTGTGGTATCTGCGCTTGAATCAGCCTCTGCTGGCCCGGCCCGTGGAGCAGTTGGTCAACGACAATACACTGGTGGCCCTGGCGCTGCTGGTGGCGGAGAGCCTGCCCGAGCAGAAGGCGCTGATGATCCGGCTGATCGAACACTTCGTCCTGCTGAAATAGGCAAGGGCCGCTGGACGAGCCCTGTCGATACACGACACAAACTCTCTTTTACTCGAATTCGTAGGCCAGGAAATTCATGAACAACGTCACGGATCGGCCGCTGGCCGGCATCCTGCTGCGGCTGATGTCGGGCATTCTGTTCACCGGCATGATGGTCTGCGTCAAGCTGGTGAGCACTCAGGTGCCGCTGGGGCAGACGATCTTCTTCCGTTCGGCCTTCGCGCTGTTGCCGATCCTGGTGTTCATGCTGTGGCGGCGGGAGTTTCCGCGGGCCCTGGTCACGCGGCGGCCGCTGGGGCACCTGCTGCGCTCGGGGCTGGGGGCGGCGGCGATGTTCGCGTCCTTCGCGGCGGTGGCGCGCTTGCCGGTGGCCGAGGCGACGCTGCTGGCGCAACTGGCGCCGGTCTTCACGGCCATCGGCGGTGTGCTGCTGCTCAGCGAGCGTTTCACGCTGCATCGCGCCCTGGCTTTTGCCCTGGTGCTGTGCGGCGTCGCGGCACTGGTCGTCCCGGATCTGGGGGCGGGGCAGCCGGCCGGGCGGGTGATCGGCTATGGGCTGGGCATACTCGCCGCCTTGCTGACGGCCGGGGCCATGGTCACGGTCAGGCGCATCTCGCGTACCGAGTCGGCGGCGTCGATTGCCTTCTACTTCGTGCTGGTCACCACCCTGGCTGGCCTGGCCACCCTGCCGCTGGGCTGGGTGGCGGTGTCCGGGAAGACCCTGGCGCTGCTGATCCTGGCCGGGTTGTTCGGCGGCGCGGCGCACATCTGCATGACACTGGCCCTGCGCTTTACCGAGGTCTCGCGGCTGGCGCCCTTCGAGTATGTGGCGTTGGTCTGGCCGGTGCTGGCCGACCTGCTGATCTTCGGCCTGCCGCTGTCCAGTGGTTTTCTTGTCGCGCTGCCACTGGTGCTGGGCGGGGCCGCCCTGGCGGCCCTCGAAGGCCACCGCGTCAGACGGCTTCTTCGACGATGAGCTGCGGCTGTCCCTTCGAGCAGGGCTCGATGCGGGCATTCACCTGGTAGACCCGGTGCAGCAGCTCGGGCGTGACGACCTCGGTGGTCGGGCCACAGCGGATCAGCGTGCCGTTCTGCAGCACCATGGCGTGATCGCTGAAGCGCAGGGCATGACCGATATCGTGCAGCGCCGCGATCACCAGCATGCCGCGTTCCCTGGCCAGACGGCGGAGGATCGTCAGTAGCTGGATCTGGCGGTGCAGGTCCAGCGCCGAGGTCGGCTCGTCGAGCAGCAGGATGTCCGGGTTCTGTACCAGCGCCTGGGCGGCGCTGACCATCTGTCGCTGGCCGCCACTCAGGTCGCCGATATCCCGCTCGCCGAGCGCGGCGATGCCCAGCTCGTCCAGGGCCTGATCCACGGCGGCGAGGTCATCGTCATCGACATTCAGGCGTCGCCCCTGCATGCGCGCCAGCAACACGGCCTCATATACCGTGAGGGCGGCGCTGGCGGCGGTTTCCTGAGGCATGTAGGCGATGGGCTGCTGGCGGCTGACGCCTTCGAGGTGCACCTGGCCGCCGCCGGCGAGCAGGCCGAAGAGGCGCCGGAACAGGGTCGACTTGCCGGCGGCATTGGGGCCGAGCACGGCGACCACCTGCCCGCCCTCGAGGGGCGGCGTGGTGATCTCGGCGAGGATGGGCCGACGGCCATAGCTCGCCGTCAGCCGGTCGAGGGTGAGCGTTACCATGAGGCCTTCTTGTGGTTGAGAACGAGGAACAGGAAGAAGGGGATGCCGACCAGCGAGGTGATGATACCGATCGGGATGATGGTGCCCGGAATGATGACCTTCGACAGCACCGAGCCGACGGAGAGGATCAGGGCACCACAGAGGGCGGCTCCCGGCAGGAAGAAGCGCTGATCCTCGCCCAGCAGCAGGCGGGCGATATGTGGCCCGACCAGGCCGATAAAGCCGATGGTGCCGACGAAGGCCACGGCAATGGCGGCCAGCAACGAGACCAGTATCAGCACCTCCAGGCGCAGGCCGCGGGGCTTCACGCCCAGGCTTTCGGCCTTGGCATCGCCCAGGCGCATGGCGGTCAGCGCCCACCCATGACGGGCCAGCAGCGGCATGACCACGGCCAGCACCCCCAGCGCGATCCACAGCTTGGGCCAGGTGGCCTTGGTCAGGCTGCCCATGGTCCAGAACACCACGGCGGACACGGCCTGCTGGCTGGCGAAGAACTGAATCAGCGCCATCAGCGAGTTGAAGATGAAGACCATGGCGATGCCGAGCAGCACGATGGTCTCGATGGTCACGCCGCGCTTGAGGCTCAGCGCATGGATGGCGAAGGCGGTGAGCATGGCCATCACGAAGGCATTGATCGGGATGACGTAGTCGATGGCGGCGGGAATGATCGCCACGCCGAAGGCCAGGGCGAGGGCGGCACCGAAGCTGGCACCCGCCGAGATCCCCAGCGTGAAGGGGCTGGCCAGCGGGTTGCTGAGGATGGTCTGCATCTGGGCGCCGGCCACCGACAGGCTGGCGCCGACCACCAGGGCCATCAGCGCCACCGGCATGCGGATTTCCCAGAGGATGACGCGCACCTGCTGGCTGGCGGCATCCGGGTCAAACAGTGCGGCGACCACCTCCGCCAGGCTGAAGCGTGCCGGCCCCATGGCCAGGTCGACGCACAGGGTAAAGAGCAGCACGAGCGTCAGGCCGGCCAGGATCAGCTGGCGGCGCAGCACCAGCCGGCGGTAATGGTCGCGGCCTGCGGAGGCGGGGCGAGCACCCGGCTGCTCGAGGCTGTCACTGGCGCTGGCCGACATCTCAGCGATCCTTCAGCGAGAGCCAGTAGCCCGGCTCGTAGTCGACCGGCAGGAAGCGTTCGTGCAGCGTCTGCATGGTGGCTTCGGGGTCGAGGTCGGTGAACAGGTCAGGATGGAACCACTTGGCCATCTTCTGTACCGCCACGAAGTAGTAGGGGCTGTTGTAGAACTGGTGCCAGATGGCATGAAAGTTGTCGTTGTCGACGGCCTCGATACCGGTCATGGCGGTGCGCTCGGTCAGGCCCTCGAGTTTGGCCCGGGCCTTGTCCATGTCGGCGCCCGGGCCGACGCCCACCCAGTCGCCGCCGGGAACATAGGCGTCCCAGTTACCGCCGGTGACGACCACCTGCTGCGGGTCGGCGGCGATGATCTGCTCCGGGTTCAGGCTGCCGAAGGTGTCGGGAATGATGTCCCGGGCGATATTGGTGCCGCCGGCGAGCTCGACGTATTCGCCGAAATTGCCCGGGCCGAAGCTCATGCAGCAGTCTTCCGAGTAGCCACCGGCACGGTCGATGAAGACGCGCGGCCGCTCGGGATCGGCGCTCTCGATGGTCTCGGTGACGCGCGCCATCTGCTGCTCGGAGTAGTCGATGAAGGCCTCGGCTGCCTTTTGCTCGCCGAGCAGTTTGCCCATCAGGCGCATCGAGGGGGTGGTATGCGCGATGGGATCGGCGCGGAAATCGACGTAGACGATGGGGATGCCCAGCTCGGCCAGCTTGTCGTCATAGCCGGCGTCCTCGGTGGCCGTCCTGGCCTCGAGGTTCATCAACACCACGTCCGGCTGCAGCGAGGCCGCCTGTTCGACATCGAAGGTGCCATCCTTGAAGCCGCCGAAGGTGGGGATGTCCTTTAACTCCGGAAACTTGTCGGCATAGCTGGCGTAATTGTCCGGGTCGGCCTGGGAAAAGTCGTTGCGCCAGCCCACCACGTGTTCGAACGGATCCTGCGGCTGCAGGGCGCCGAGCAGGTAGATCTGACGGCCTTCGCCGAGGATCACGCGGTCCACGGGCGCCTCCACGCTGACGTCGCGGCCGGCGACATCGGTGACGGTGATCTCGTCGGCCTGGGCCAGGCTGGCGCTCATCAGCAGGCCGAGGCTGCCGAGGGTCTTGAGTAGAGGTGCTGTCATGGGGTGGGGCTCGCGGGTTGAAAGAGGGCCGGCTCCGGGAAACGCTGCTTGAGTGCCTGTGCATGCCAATCACTGCGTGGCACGCTGCTCACAGGCTCGCCTGACTCGCTGTTGCGCCTTGTGCTTCACTCGGCTTGGCGATTCAAGTCGTGTTTCCCTTGTTGCGTATGATTCGGGTTTACAAATGATAATATTTTGCCGGGATGCCGTCGGGTTGTCGAGGCCTCGTCGGGCGATGACGCTTCGGTCATGCGGGTCGGCCAAGGTAGGGTGGCGCTCGATGATGTGCCGTCATAATCTGTGGTCTTCAACTCTCTGGAAATGATGGAAGCGTCGTCATGCCGATATCGCGAGCAGTAGTACTCACCGAATCCGGTGACCAGTTGATCAACCGGCTGTGCAAGCACTGGGCGCACAAGCTGGAGGTCGAGCAATCGGAGGCACAGGGCCGAATCCAGTTCGAGAATGGCAGTTGCCTGCTGCAGGCCGAGGAAGACAAGCTGCATGTGGCGGTGGAAGCACTCGACGAGGAAGGGCTGGACCAGCTGGAAGGTGTCGTGGCCAATCACCTGGAGCGCATGGCGGGCAAGGAATCCCTGGATATCATCTGGGAAAACTGATCCGTGACATCGCGTGCCGCGCACCTGGGGATGTGGCTCTGGGCGGCACTGGTGGGGCTGTCGTTTCCCGCCGTGGGCCTGCTGAGTGAGCTGCCGCCGATGCTGCTGACGGCGCTGCGTTTCGCCATTGCCTGTGGCGGCCTGTGGCCGCTGGCGTATCGGGCCGATGGTTTCAGGCCCTCACCTTCGGCGTGGCCGCTCTATGCCCTGATGGGTCTGTGTCTGGCGGGGTTCTTCGGCGCCATGTTCTGGGCGGCGCATCATGCCACGGCGCTGTCCATGGCGACCCTGTATGTCAGTGTGCCCTTGCTGGCCTATGGCCTCGGTCGGCTGCTGCGCGTGGAGCAGCCGGCCTGGCGACTGCCGGCGATCCTGGCCCTGGGAGCGGCGGGTGCCCTGGCGCTGGCACTGGCCGAGGCACGGGTGCGGGGTGGCGCGATGCAGCTGGGCCGGGGCGAAGCGGTCTTCTTCGTCGGCTGTGTGTGCTCGGCGCTGTACCCGGTGATTTCCAAATGGGGACTCAATACCGGACTGCTGTCGGCGTCGGCCGCGGTGCGTACCTTCTGGAGCCTGGCGCTGGGCGGCGCGCTGATCGGCCTGCTGGGGCTGCTGGTGGAACCTGCGGTCCGGCTGGGGTCGATGCGCTGGAGCGATGGCCTGCTGCTGGTCTATCTGGGGCTGTGCTCCAGCGCCCTGACCTTCTGGCTGATGCAGCGTGCCACCCAGGTGCTGACGCCGGGTGCCATCACCGCCTATGGCTACCTGGTGCCCTTCGTTTCCATGCTGGTGTTGTTCCTGCGGGTGCCGCAGAGCCTGGGCTGGATCTGGCTGCCGGGCAGTCTGATGGTACTGGCGGCTATTGCGCTGTTATTGCGACATGACGCCGGCGGCGGCTCAACGCGGGCGTAGGCAGACCAGCAGGCTACGCTGCAGCGCCCTGGCGTTGTCATCGCTGAGGATCAGCACGCGGCCGTCCTCGAGCCGTGTCATGCCTTCCATGTTGTCCAGCCACCAGCCGTCGGCACTGGAAAAGCTGGCCAGGGTCTCGACATCGAGTCGCGGTGGCTCGCCGAGTCGGACGCGTCGCAGGCTGATGACCAGCGGGGCGGGCGGAGCAAAAGCGCGCTCGAGTGCCAGCAGCTCGTCGCCATCGGTCGTGAGCTCGGTCAGGGCGCTGCCGCTGGCCGCCGCCAGGGGGTAATGCCACTCCTTGCCGTCCAGGCTGAACAGCCGGGTCTGCTTGTCCGGGACGCCGGCCGGCGCTGCTTCCAGGCCCAGGATGAGTCCGTGGGTCGGGTGCCGGGTCATGGCCTCCATGCCCTGGTTGCGGCTCGCCGTGCTGGTCTGCGGTGGGCGAATGGGCGCCGCCAGGGGAGTGCCGTCCGGGGCGAAGCGTTGCAGGCGGTGGTCGCGCTCGAAGCTGACCCAGAGTTCGGTGTCACCCGGCGTGGCGTTGTCGGCGTGCAGCAGGGTCAGCGACTCGGCATCGGCGTCCGCGCCGGCGAGCGGCTGGCCCCGGGCGTCGCGCAGCCGCTGACTGTCGATGGGCGTCAGGCTGCTCAGCTGTCCGTTGTCGAAGAGGGGGCGCACGCGATGCAGGCGCCCGCGATCCGAGAGCAGGTAGAGCAGGCCGGTATCCGCTTCCCGCGCCAGGTCGGAGAGCCCGTTGAGCGGGATGCCCTCAAGCCACTGGTCGGGTAGCGCCAGGCTGCCGCAGAGCTCGACAGGGGCGCGCGCCAGGACCTCGTCGCCGGCCAGCGGGATGGCGCGCACGCGATCGGCGCAGCCGGCCAGCGGGGTGACCAGGGCTGTCAGCAGGCTGGCGGCCATCAGCAGGCGAAGGCTCGGGCGTGGTATCCGGGGGCTGGGCATGGCGGTATCTCGGCTTGCTCGGCTGGTGGCGTCAGTCTGCCACACTGGTGTATCGATCGTGTGACGCCTCGGCGCCGCCGGCATCCGTCGAGACGCCCGGGGGTGGCGTTGTTATACTCCGGCCATCTTTCGATCCGCCAATCTCAGGAGTTTTGCATGACTCGTATTGCCATCGTCGGTGTCGCCGGGCGCATGGGCCGCACCCTGGTCAACGCCGTGCAGCAGGATGCCGAGGCCAGCCTGGCCGGCGGCATCGTCGAGCCGGGGAGTTCGCTGGTGGGGGTCGACCTCGGTGAGCTCGCCGGTCAGGGCAGGCTGGGGGTGGCCGCCGTCGATGACCCGGCGCGCATCGTCGATGACATCGACGTGCTGATCGATTTCACCGCGCCGCGGGTCACGCTCGACAACCTGGCGTTCTGCGCCGCGCACGGCAAGCGCATGGTGATCGGCACCACCGGCCTCTCCGAGACCGAACTGGCCGAGTTGGACGGCTACCGTGACCGGGTCCCCATGGTCTTCGCGCCCAACATGAGCGTCGGCGTCAATCTGACGCTGCAGCTGCTGCAGACCGCCGCCAGGGCGCTGGGGGACGAGGGGTATGACATCGAGGTCATCGAGTCTCACCACCGTCACAAGGTCGATGCGCCTTCCGGTACGGCCCTGAAGATGGGCGAGGTGATGGCCGATGTCCTGGAGCGCCCGCTCAAGGAGTACGGGGTGTTCGAGCGCGTCGGTCAGTGCGGGCCGCGCACCGACAAGGAGATCGGCTTCGCCACGCTGCGCGCCGGCGACATCGTCGGTGAGCACACCGTGATGTTTGCCACCGAGGGCGAGCGCGTCGAGATCACCCACAAGGCGTCCAGCCGCATGACCTTCGCCAAGGGTGCGGTGCGCGCGGCGCGTTGGGTGGTCGGCCAGTCGGCCGGCCGTTATGACATGCAGGACGTGCTCGGGCTCGACTGAAGGGTGGTCGAACGGCCGCGGATGCTTTAAAATCCCCCAAATTTTGGCCGGGCAGCCGGCTCATGCCGCGCGAACGCTTGTTGCGTCGGCCCAGCATTCCGAGCGAATGACAACAAGCGGGATGAAACCGGTCTTCCATGTCGGGTTTCGTCCCGCTTTTTTACGGGCCGATGGTGGGGCCTGTCGTGCCGCGGCCGGCCCCTGACGGCACAGCGAGCGCCATGCGGCTAGCGCCGTTCGAAGCGTATTTCTTGACGAGCTGTCTCTTTACACCTGGGAGGACGTTGCATTGAACAAACCCGCGATACTGGCCTTGGAAGATGGCAGTGTGTTTTACGGCACCGCCATTGGCGCCGATGGGCAAACCAGCGGTGAGGTGGTGTTCAATACGGCCATGACGGGCTATCAGGAGATCCTCACCGACCCGTCCTACAGCCGTCAGATCGTGACCCTGACCTATCCGCACATCGGCAATACCGGCGTCAATCACGAGGACGTGGAGTCCGCCAGCATTGCCGCCGCCGGGCTGGTGATTCGCGACCTGCCGATGCTGGCCAGCAGCTTCCGCTGTGAACAGACCCTGTCCGAGTATCTCGCCGACAATAACGTCCTGGGGATCGCCGATATCGACACGCGTCGCCTGACCCGCCTGCTGCGCGACAAGGGCGCGCTGAACGGCGCCATCCTCGCCGGGGAGATGGCCGCGGGCGAGGATGCCACGGCGAGCGCCCTGGAAGCGGCCCGGGCCTTTCCCGGCCTCAAGGGCATGGACCTGGCCAGGGTGGTCTCGTGCAGCGCGGCCCACGACTGGTCCCAGGGCGAGTGGGCGCTGGGCAAGGGCTATGCCGATACCGCTCGGGACGAGCGCCCCTATCATGTGGTGGCCTATGACTTCGGCGCCAAGCACAACATCCTGCGCATGCTGGCCTCGCGCGGCTGCCGCCTGACCGTGGTGCCGGCCGAGACATCGGCTCGCGAGGTGCTGGACATGCAGCCGGACGGCATCTTCCTGTCCAATGGCCCGGGCGACCCCGAGCCCTGCGACTACGCCATTCGCGCCATCCAGGAGTTCCTCGAGACCGACATCCCGGTGTTCGGCATCTGCCTGGGCCATCAGTTGCTGGCGCTGGCCAGCGGCGCGCGCACGGTCAAGATGGGCCATGGTCACCACGGCGCCAACCACCCGGTGCAGGATCTGGACAGCGGCCAGGTGATGATCACCAGCCAGAACCACGGCTTCGCCGCCGATGAAGCCACGCTGCCGGCCACCCTGCGCGCGACGCATCGCTCGCTGTTCGATGGCACCCTGCAGGGCATCGAGCGCACCGACCGCCCGGCGTTCAGCTTTCAGGGCCACCCCGAAGCTAGCCCCGGCCCTCGGGATGTGTCGCCGTTGTTCGACCGCTTTGTCTCCATGATGAAGGAGCGCCGCTAAGGACTCCTGTGCAAACTTGCGGCGTGATGAGCGCCGGGGACAAGTCGAAGCGAGGATCTTTTGTCCATGAATGGCAAAAGTAGCGCCCAGGGAAGGGTTTACAGCGCCCTCGCGAAGGTTTGGCGCCGGAAAAGCTCTCTCCAAGCCATCATCGAGTCTGTTTTTACACTGAATTAGACGCGGGAACCGTCATGCCAAAACGTACCGACATCCAGAGCATCCTGATCATTGGCGCCGGCCCGATCGTCATCGGTCAGGCGTGCGAATTCGACTACTCCGGCGCGCAGGCCTGCAAGGCGTTGAGCGAGGAGGGCTTCCGGGTCATCCTGGTCAACTCCAACCCGGCGACCATCATGACCGACCCGGTGATGGCCGATGCCACCTACATCGAGCCGATCACCTGGCAGGCCGTCGAGAAGATCATCGAGGCCGAAAAGCCCGATGCCATCCTGCCCACCATGGGCGGCCAGACGGCCCTCAACTGTGCCCTGGACCTCGACAAGCACGGCGTCCTCGCCAGGCACGGCGTCGAGATGATCGGCGCCAACGCTGACGCCATCAACATGGCCGAGGATCGCGACCTCTTCGACCAGGCCATGAGGCGCATCAATCTGGAATGCCCCAAGGCCAAGGTCGCCCACAGCATGGACGAGGCCTGGGAGATCCAGGGCGAGCTGGGCTTCCCGGTGATCATCCGGCCTTCCTACACCATGGGCGGCTCCGGCGGCGGCGTGGCCTACAACAAGGAAGAGTTCAAGGAAATCTGCACCCGCGGCTTCGAGCTCTCCAACAACCACGAGCTGTTGATCGACGAGTCGCTGCTGGGCTGGAAGGAATACGAGATGGAGGTCGTTCGTGACAAGAACGACAACTGCATCATCGTCTGTGCCATCGAGAACTTCGACCCCATGGGCGTGCATACCGGCGACTCCATCACCGTGGCGCCGGCGCAGACGCTGACCGACAAGGAATATCAGATCATGCGCGACGCCTCGCTGGCGGTGTTGCGCGAGATCGGCGTCGAGACCGGCGGCTCCAACGTGCAGTTCGGCGTGGACCCGCAGACCGGTCGCGTGGTGGTCATCGAGATGAACCCGCGCGTCTCGCGCTCCTCGGCGCTGGCCTCCAAGGCCACCGGCTTTCCCATCGCCAAGATCGCCGCCAAGCTGGCCGTCGGCTATACCCTGGACGAGCTGCAGAACGACATCACCGGCGGGCGTACCCCGGCCTCGTTCGAGCCGTCCATCGACTATGTGGTCACCAAGATACCGCGCTTCACCTTCGAGAAGTTCCCCCAGGCCAACGATCGCCTGACCACCCAGATGAAGTCGGTGGGCGAGGTCATGGCCATCGGCCGGACCTTCCAGGAATCGTTGCAGAAAGCGCTGCGCGGCCTGGAGACCGGCAATGACGGCCTCGATCCCAAGATCACGCGCTTCACGGATGATGCCATGGCGCACATCAAGGGCGAGCTGCAGGTGGCGGGTGCCGAGCGCATCTTCTATGTGGCCGACGCCATGCGCGCCGGGCTGGGCATCGAGGAGGTGTTCCGCCTGACCAATATCGACCGCTGGTTCCTGGTGCAGCTCGAGGACCTGGTGCGTGCCGAGGCCGAGCTGGCGCGGCGCTCGCTCTCCGAGCTGACGTCTGACGAGCTCTTCGCGCTCAAGCGCAAGGGCTTCTCGGATGCGCGCCTGTCGAAGCTGCTGGGGGTGGCCGAGAAGGATTTCCGCAAGGCGCGTCAGGCGTTCGACATCCGTCCCGTCTACAAGCGTGTGGATACCTGTGCCGCCGAGTTCGCCACCGATACCGCCTACATGTATTCCAGCTACGAGGAAGAGTGCGAGGCCGAGGTCTCCGAGCGCCCGAAGATCATGGTGCTGGGTGGCGGGCCCAATCGTATCGGCCAGGGCATCGAGTTCGACTATTGCTGTGTGCACGCGGTGCTCGCCATGCGCGACGACGGCTATGAAACCATCATGGTCAACTGCAACCCGGAGACCGTCTCCACCGACTATGACACCTCGGACCGTCTCTACTTCGATCCGGTGACCCTCGAGGACGTGCTCGAGATCGCCGACAAGGAGAAGCCGGCGGGCGTGATCGTGCAGTTCGGCGGTCAGACCCCGCTCAAGCTGGCCCGTGAGCTCGAGGCCGCCGGGGTGCCGATCATCGGTACCACGCCGGATGCCATCGACCGCGCGGAGGATCGTGAACGCTTCCAGGAGATGATCGACAAGCTGGGGCTCAAGCAGCCGCCCAATGCCACCGCGCGCAGCTTCGAGGAGGCCTTCTCCAAGGCCGAGGCCATCGGCTACCCGCTGGTGGTGCGGCCGTCCTATGTGCTGGGCGGTCGGGCCATGGAGATCGTCTATGATGCGTCCGAGCTCGAGAACTACATGATCCACGCGGTCAAGGTTTCCAATGACTCGCCGGTGCTGCTCGACCACTTCCTGAATGCGGCCATCGAGGTCGATATCGATGCGGTCTCCGACGGCCAGCAGGTGGTGATCGGCGGCATCATGCAGCACATCGAGCAGGCCGGCGTGCACTCCGGTGACTCGGCCTGTGCCCTGCCGCCGTACTCGCTGCCGGCCGCGGTGCAGGACGAGATGCGTGACCAGGTCAAGCGCATGGCGGTGGAGCTTGGCGTCAAGGGCCTGATGAACGTGCAGCTGGCCTGGCAGAATGGCGAGATCTATGTCATCGAGGTCAACCCGCGGGCCTCGCGTACCGTGCCCTTCGTGTCGAAGTGCATCGGCACCTCGCTGGCGCAGGTGGCGGCGCGCTGCATGGCCGGCACCTCGCTGGCCGACCAGGGCTTCGCCGAGGAAGTGGTGCCGCACTTCTACAGCGTCAAGGAAGCCGTCTTCCCGTTCAACAAGTTCCCGGGGGTCGACCCCATCCTGTCGCCGGAGATGAAATCCACCGGCGAGGTCATGGGCAGCGGGGACACCTTTGCCGAGGCCTTCTACAAGGCCCAGCTGGGCGCCGGCGAGGCCATTCCGGCCCTGGATGGCGAGCGCAAGGCCTTCCTGTCGGTGCGCGAGCCGGATAAATCGGGTGTTATCGAAGTGGCCCGTTCTCTGCTAAAGTTGGGCTTTACCCTATGCGCGACACGCGGCACGGCATCGGCCCTGGAAGCGGCCGACCTGCCCGTCGAGGTCGTGAACAAGGTGTATGAAGGCCGGCCGCATATCGTCGATCTGCTCAAGAACGACGAAATCGCCTATATCGTCAATACCACCGAGGGCCGCCAGGCCATCAATGATTCCTCGGTGATCCGCCGTACCGCCCTTGCCCGGAAGGTTCCCTATGCCACCACCCTGGCAGGGGCGAATGCCGTTTGTCTGGCGCTCGAATATGGAAATGCCATCACGGTACGGCGGTTACAGGAACTGCATGCAGGAGTCAGTCAATGAACAAGGTCCCGATGACCTCCGTCGGTGAACAGCGTCTGCGCGAAGAACTCGAACACCTCAAGGGCGAAGCACGACCCAATGTCATTGCCGCGATCGCCGAGGCGCGTGAGCACGGCGATCTCAAGGAGAATGCCGAGTATCATGCGGCGCGCGAGCAGCAGGGCTTCATCGAGGGGCGTATTCAGGAAATCGAGGGCAAGCTCTCGAACGCTCAGGTCATCGACGTCACCAAGCTGCCCAGGACGGGCAAGGTGATCTTCGGGGTGACGGTGGAGTTGATCAACCTCGAGGATGACGAGGAAGTGACCTATCGCATCGTCGGCGAGGACGAGGCCGATATCAAATCGGGGCTGATCTCCGTGACCTCGCCGATCGCCCGCGCCCTGATCGGCAAGGAAGAAGGCGAGACGGTGCTGGTGCGCACCCCCGGCGGCGACGTCGAGTACGAGATCTCCAGTGTGGAGCATCTGTAAGATAAGTCGAAGAGTGAAGAAGTAAGAAAGGCCGCCCGGACGGGCGGCCTTGTCGTTGGGTAGAGGGTTTTCTTCCCTCTTGTCTCTTCCTTCTTCCCTCTCTGCGGCGCGTCAGCGTCGCCCGTGATGATTCTCGAAGCGTTTGATGTTGGACAGCTTCGGGTTGACCTTCGGGTTGTGGCGGTAGAGGAGGGCGACCTTACCGATCTTCTGGATCAGTTCCGCGCCGCTGGCGTCGAGCAGTTCCTCGATCATCGCGGTGCGGTCCTCGCGTTCGGGCAGTGCCAGCTTGACCTTGATCAGTTCATGGTCGGTGAGCGCGCGGTCCAGTTCGGCGATGACGCCTTCTGAAATGCCGTTCTCCGACACCATGACCACGGGGTCGAGGTGGTGGCCGATGCTGCGAAATGCTTTCTTTTGTGCCTGTGACAAGCTCATGGTATCTTGATTCTTCCCGGTTGGCGCGCTGCGCGCCCATGTTACGGCGTATCGCGTCGTGGTGAAACCGCATTCTCGGGTTATTGTGCCGAGCGGCCGGGAGCGCACTTGCCTTCAGGTCATCCCGGACTTCGCTCGACCGCCCGTCATCCAGATCATTTTACAGGTGATGCCGTGGCATCTTCGCATGATTCGCGCGCCGGGGATAAAGCCTCGCGTGCCAAGGGAGCCGGGAAGCGCGGCTCGTCGGGCGGTTCGTCAAAAGCGCGTTCCGGCTGGATGAAAGAGCATTTCGATGACCCCTATGTGCAGCAGAGCTGGCAGGACGGTTATCGCAGTCGTGCCAGCTACAAGCTGCTGGCGATCAACGACAAGGACAAGCTGCTGCGCCCCGGCATGACGATCATCGATCTCGGGGCGGCGCCGGGTGGCTGGAGCCAGGTGGCGGCCGAGAAAGTGGGCGACAAGGGTCGCGTGATCGCCTCCGACATCCTCGACATCGATGCCCTGCCGGGTGTCGACTTCGTGCAGGGCGACTTCACCGAAGAGAGCGTGCTCGACGAGATACTGACGCGCCTCGAGCAGCGGCCGGTTGACCTTGTGATGTCGGACATGGCCCCCAACATGAGTGGTATGGCGGCGATCGATCAGCCACAGGCCATGTACCTGGTCGAACTGGCCCTGGATCTGGCTCGCCAGACACTGTCGCCGGGCGGCAGCTTCCTCGCCAAGGTGTTTCAGGGGGAAGGCTTCGATGCCTTCCTGAAGGAGCTGCGCGGCGACTTCAAGCGGGTGGTGACGCGCAAGCCGGAAGCCTCGCGAGCCCGTTCGCGCGAGGTGTACCTGCTGGCGGAAGGATTTCGTGGCTGAGCCCGGCGACTCGCCGGGCCCGGCCACATGACAGGACAGCCTCGTCGATAGGCTGGCACTAACGGTTCAATGGCCGGACAATGTGTGGCAAATATGCCACAGTGGGTCATCATGTGATGGACGCGCGGCCACGTCCTGGTTGAACATGTGTCCCGGATGTAGTGTCGAAGCACTAGGCGTATTCGGCCGACGGATTCTTGCAATGAGGGTAGTCCCTTGAACGATATGGCGAAGAACCTGATTTTGTGGTTGGTCATCGCGGCGGTGTTGCTGACGGTGTTCAACAATTTCAGTGTCGAAGACTCACCGCAGACGATGAACTACTCTCAGTTCATCGAGCAGGTGCAAAACGAGCAGGTCGCGAGCGTGACCATCGATGGTTACACGATCTCCGGCCAGCGCAGCGATGGCTCGGAATTCCAGACCATTCGTCCGGCGGCGGAAGACCCCAAGCTGATGGATGATCTGCTGGCCCATGACGTTACCGTGGTCGGCCAGAAGCCCGAAGAGCAGAGCCTGTGGACCCGCCTGCTGATCGCCAGCTTCCCGATCCTGCTGATCCTGGCGATATTCATCTTCTTCATGCGTCAGATGCAGGGCGGTGGCAGCGGCAAGGGCGGGCCGATGAGTTTCGGCAAGTCCAAGGCCAAGCTGCTGTCCCAGGACCAGATCAAGACCACCTTTTCCGACGTCGCCGGCTGTGACGAGGCCAAGGAAGAAGTCGAGGAGCTGGTCGACTTCCTGCGCGATCCGACCAAGTTTCAGCGCCTGGGCGGCACGATTCCGCGTGGCGTGCTGATGGTGGGGCCGCCGGGTACCGGCAAGACCCTGCTGGCCAAGTCGATCGCCGGCGAGGCCAGTGTGCCCTTCTTCTCGATTTCCGGTTCCGACTTCGTGGAAATGTTCGTCGGTGTCGGTGCTTCCCGCGTGCGCGACATGTTCGAGCAGGCCAAGAAGCAGTCGCCCTGCATCATCTTCATCGACGAGATCGACGCCGTGGGCCGCTCGCGCGGTGCCGGCATGGGCGGCGGCAATGACGAGCGCGAGCAGACGCTCAACCAGTTGCTGGTCGAGATGGACGGCTTCGAGGCCAATGAGGGCATCATCGTCATTGCCGCGACCAACCGGCCCGACGTGCTGGATCCGGCACTGCTGCGTCCCGGCCGTTTCGACCGCCAGGTGACCGTGCCGCTGCCGGACATCCGCGGCCGCGAGCATATTCTCAACGTGCACCTGCGCAAGGTGCCGCTGGGAGATGACGTCAAGCCGACCTTCATCGCCCGTGGTACCCCGGGCTTCTCCGGGGCCGACCTGGCCAACCTGGTCAACGAGGCGGCGCTGTTCGCTGCGCGTGGCAACAAGCGTCTGGTGGGCATGGATGAGCTGGAAATGGCCAAGGACAAGATCCTGATGGGCGCCGAGCGCCGCTCCATGGTCATGACCGAGAAGGACAAGCTCAACACGGCCTATCACGAGTCCGGCCACGCCATCATCGGCCTGGTGATGCCCGAGCATGATCCGGTCTACAAGGTGACCATCATTCCGCGTGGCCGCGCACTGGGCGTGACCATGTTCCTGCCGGACGAGGATCGCTACAGCATGTCGCGTCAGCAGATCATCAGTCAGATCTGCTCGCTGTTCGGTGGCCGTATCGCCGAGGAAATGACGCTCGGACCCAATGGCGTGACCACGGGGGCCTCGAACGACATCAAGCGGGCCACCGAGCTGGCCCACAACATGGTCGCCAAGTGGGGTCTGTCCGACGAGATGGGGCCGATCATGTACGACGAGGACGAGTCGCACCAGTTCCTCGGTGGCGGCAGTCAGGGCGGCATGCTGAAGTCCGGCGAGACCACCACGCGTCTCGACAAGGAAGTGCGCCGCATCATCGACGAGTGCTACCAGCAGGCGCGTCAGATCCTCGAGGACAACCGCGACAAGCTGGATGCCATGGCCGAGGCGCTGGTCAAGTACGAGACCATCGATCACAGCCAGCTCAAGGACATCATGGAAGGCCGTGATCCGAAGCCGCCGCAGGACTGGGAAGATGGCGGCTCCGGTGGCGGCTCGCCGGTGACCGATGCCGGCGACGAGAACCAGGCCTCGGATTCGTCCTCCGATGATGGTGACTCGGACGAGGAAACGCCGCGGCGTCGCCCCTCCGACCCCCTGGGTGGTCCTGCCGGTACCTGATCCGCTGCCCAGTCACCAGGATCGTCAGGCGCCCTGCGGGGCGCCTTTTGTGTAGCGCCCGGCCAGCATGATGCCGGGCTCGGTCGTTCGCTGCTTTTCCGGGAAGATGATGTACACCAGACCTGCCTCCACCCTGCAATGCGGTCGCCACCGCCTGGATCTCTCCTTTCCCCATGTCATGGGGGTGCTCAATGTGACGCCGGACTCCTTCTCGGATGGGGGCCATCATGTGGCCCTGGATGATGCCCGTCAGCGGGCCGAGAAGATGCTCGGCGAGGGGGCCTCGATCATCGACGTGGGCGGCGAATCGACACGTCCCGGCGCGGCCGCCGTGCCCGTGCAGCAGGAACTGGATCGGGTCATGCCGGTGGTCGAGGCCCTGGTGCGCGATCTGGATGCGCTGGTCTCGGTGGATACCAGCACCCCGGAGGTCATGCATGAAGTGGCCAATGCCGGGGCCGGCATGCTCAATGACGTGCGCAACCTGCGGCGCGAGGGCGCCATGCGGGCCGCCGCCACCACCGGGCTGCCGGTGTGCCTGATGCACATGCTGGGCGAGCCGGGGGACATGCAGAACGATCCGCATTATGACCGGCCCGTCGAGGAAGCCGTGGCCGAGTTCCTCGAGGCGAGGGTGGCCGACTGCGAGGCGGCGGGGCTGCGGCGTGAGCGGTTGCTGATCGATCCCGGCTTTGGCTTCGCCAAGACGGTGGAGCATAATCTACGTCTGTTGAAGTACATGGAGCGCCTGACCGCACTCGAGTTGCCGATCCTGGTCGGCATGTCGCGCAAGAGCATGATCGGCAAGGTACTGGAGCGGCCGGTGGAAGAGCGCCTTGCGGGTGGCCTGGCCCTGTCCGCCATGGCCGTCGAGCGTGGGGCGCGCATCCTGCGTGTTCATGATGTGGGGCCCCACGTGGACGCGGTGAACATGGCCTGGGCCGTACTCAAGGAAGGTTGCGACAATGACTAGACGTTACTTTGGCACGGATGGCATTCGCGGGACGGTTGGGGAACCTCCCATCACGGCAGACTTCATGCTCAAGCTGGGCTGGGCGACCGGCCAGGTGCTGAGGCGTGAACTCGGCCAGGCCAGGGTGCTGATCGGTAAGGACACCCGCATTTCGGGCTACATGTTCGAGTCGGCGCTGGAAGCCGGGCTGTCAGCGGCGGGCGTCGATGTGGCCCTGCTCGGCCCGATGCCGACGCCGGGCATTGCCTACCTGACGCGCACCTTTCGCGCCGATGCCGGGATCGTCATTTCGGCGTCGCATAATGCCTTTGCCGACAACGGCATCAAGTTCTTCTCCGCCGAGGGGGTCAAGCTGGACGATGCCGTCGAGGAACGCATCGAGGCGATGCTCGACCAGCCGCTGACCACGGTGGCGCCGGATGCCCTGGGCAAGGCGCGCCGCGTGGATGATGCGGCCGGTCGCTACATCGAGTTCTGCAAGTCCACCGTGCCCAATCGCGTCCATCTGCACGGCCTGCACATGGTGGTCGATTGCGCCCATGGGGCCACCTACCATATCGCGCCCAATGTGTTCCGCGAGCTGGGCGCCGAGGTCAGCCTGATCGGCGCCAATCCGGATGGCCTGAACATCAACCATGACGTGGGCTCCACCCAGCCGGCGGCGCTACGTGCCGCGGTCATCCGCGAGGGTGCGGACCTGGGCGTGGCCTTCGACGGCGACGGGGACAGGGTATTGCTGGTGGATGCCGATGGTCGCGAGGTCGATGGCGACGACATCCTCTACATGATTGCCCGTGATCGCCACACCAGGGGCGAACTGGTCGGTGGCGTGGTCGGCACCCTGATGAGCAACTTCGGCCTGGCGGCCGCCCTGGAACAGATGGGCGTGCCCTTCGAGCGTGCCAAGGTCGGCGACCGCTATGTGATCGAGCGCATGGCCGCCAATGACTGGCAGCTGGGCGGCGAATCCTCGGGCCATATCGTCTGTGGCCATGTGCAGACCACCGGCGACGGCATCGTCTCGGCTCTCCAGGTGCTGTCGATCATGGCGCGCGAGGGCAAGACTCTGGGTCAGTTGCTGTCCGGGCTGGAGAAGGCGCCACAGGCGCTGGTCAACGTGCGCCTGCCGGCGGGCGCCGATGCCAAGGCGCTGATGGATGAGCCGGCCTTGAAAGACGCCGTCGCGGCCCTGGAAGCCGAGCTCGGCGACCAGGGGCGTGTCCTGCTGCGGCCGTCGGGCACCGAGCCGTTGATCCGCGTCATGGTGGAGGGTCGCCCGCACCTGGATGTCCAGGGCCTGGCCCGGCGTCTTGCCGATGATGTCGAGCACATGTTGTCTTGACAAAGCCGCTCCTATACCATTTCGGCCCACCTTGAAGAGGAAGTCTCATGCCTACGCCGCTGATTGCCGGCAACTGGAAGATGAACGGTTCCCGTAGCCTGGTCGAGTCATTCGGTCAGGCACTCGGCGATGCTGCATTGCCGTCGCAGCTGGATGTCGCCCTGATGGTGCCATTCCCCTATCTGGAAGCCGCGGCCCGTGCCCTGTCGGGCAGCCGCGCGGCACTGGGCGCGCAGACTCTCAGTGACCAGGCCTCGGGGGCCTATACCGGCGAAGTCAGCGGCGAGATGCTGCGCGAGCTGGGGGCGAGCCTGGTGCTCGTCGGCCACTCCGAGCGGCGTACCCTGTTCAACGAGGACGATGCCGCCGTGCTGGCACGGGTGCAGCGCGCCCTGGACGCCGGCCTGCGGCCGATCCTGTGCCTCGGTGAGACCCTCGCCGAGCGTGATGCCGAGCGTAGCGAGGCGGTGGTGCTCGGTCAGCTGGATGCGGTATTGAACGGCCTGGAGCCGGACCAGCGTCAGCAGCTGGTGATCGCCTATGAGCCGGTATGGGCCATCGGCACCGGGCGCACCGCCACCCCCGAACAGGCGCAGGCCATGCACGCCGCGATCCGCCGTCGCCTGGCGAGTCATGCCGAAGCGCTCGCCGCTGCCACGCCGCTGCTGTACGGCGGCAGCATGAAGGCTGATAACGCCGCCGAACTCCTGGCTCAGCCGGATATCGATGGTGGCCTGATCGGCGGCGCTTCTCTCAAGATCGACGATTTCCTAGCCATTTGTCAGTCAGCAGGTTGAATCCATGCAAGTTGCTCTTCTCATGATCCACGTGGCGATTGCCATCGCCCTGGTTGCCCTGATCCTGCTGCAGCAGGGTAAGGGGGCCGATGCCGGCGCCTCCTTCGGTGGCGGTTCTTCCCAGACCGTGTTCGGTTCGCGCGGCAGCGGCAACTTCCTGTCACGCGCCACCGCCCTGCTGGCGGCCGCGTTCTTCGCGACCTCCCTGGCCCTGGCGTATTTTGCGTCCCAGGCCGGCGAGGCGCCGGTCGAGACAGGCATTCCCGATGCCGAAGTGATCGAACAGCAAAAAACCTCCCCGACCCTTGACGAAGAGGGCAGTGGCGAGGATAATGCAGCGCCAGTACTGGAGGAGGGCGGCAACTGATCCGCGCCTTCCGGTCGTCCCCTGATGCCGAAGTGGTGGAATTGGTAGACACGCTATCTTGAGGGGGTAGTGGCCTTACGGTCGTGCGGGTTCAAGTCCCGCCTTCGGCACCATATGAAACCGACTCCGCAGGGCAATGCGCATGCGAGTGTCGGCCTCAGTAGCAGGATTGGCAGAACGGTAGCGTTGTAGCTTGACGCCGGCAGGCATCGGGCATACAATCACCGACCTAGATTGATGCGGGGTGGAGCAGTCTGGTAGCTCGTCGGGCTCATAACCCGAAGGTCATCGGTTCAAATCCGGTCCCCGCTACCATCTTCCTGGCAGGCATGCAGTTCCTTTAGGGGCATGCCGATGATGCCGAAGTGGTATACAGGTTTCTTGTAAAAGCCCCTTCCTGTGAAGGGGCTTTTTGTTAGCGGCCAGCTCGACGACACAGTGCGATCGGCTGACCCGGGATAACGCCAATCAGCCACCTGACTTTCCTGTTGACTCCTGGCCAGGTGCCTGATGCAACGGCTGTAGGAGCTTTCTTCCATGGCAACCAAGGATACTGCGCTGAAGGCGCTGATCGAGCCGATCGTCACGGCCATGGGCTTTGATCTGTGGGGCATCGATTATCTGTCCCAGGGCAAGCACTCCCGGCTGGTGGTCTACATCGACCATGAGAACGGGGTCGGGGTGGATGATTGCGCCGATATCAGTCGCCAGGTCAGCGCGGTGCTGGATGTCGAGGATCCGATCGCCGGCGAGTATCGACTCGAGGTGTCATCCCCCGGGGTGGATCGGCCGCTGTTTACCCTCGAGCAATTCGAGCGCTATGCGGGTCACAGCGTGACCGTGAAGCTGCGCACGGCCTTCGATGGGCGTCGCAAGTTCAAGGGAGTGCTGGCCGGCATTGAAGGTGACGAGGTGCTGTTGCAGCTCGACGGCGAGGAATATTGCTTTCCCATCGAGAGCATTGACCAGGCACGCATCGAACCGCAGTTCGAGTCGTGATGGTGGTGCACAAGGACGGGTTTTCTGGCGAGGCTAAGTCATGAGTAAAGAGATTCTGGCGGTCGTCGACGCGATCTCCAATGAGAAGGGGGTCCCCCGCGATGTGATCTTCGAGGCGGTCGAGTCCGCCTTGGCCAGTGCCTCGCGCAAGCGCTTCGAGGATGAAGAAGCCAGCGTGCGCGTGCACATCGATCGTCGTACCGGGGACTATGAAACCTTCCGTCGTTGGGAGGTGGTTGAGGACGACGACTTCGACGGGCCGGATGCCCAGATCAAGCTCACCTATGCCGAACGGCGCGATCCGCCGCTGGGTCTGGGTGATGTGGTCGAGGAGCGGATCGAGAACGCCACCTTCGGCCGGATCGCCGCTCAGACCGCCAAGCAGGTCATCGTGCAGAAGGTCCGTGAAGCCGAGCGTGCCGAGGTCGTCAGCCTCTACGCCGAACGCGAGGGCGAGCTGGTCGCGGGCATTGTCAAGAAGACGACACGCGACGGCCTGATCATTGACCTGGGCGACAACGCCGAGGCGTTCCTGCCGCGCAGCGAGATGATCGCCGGCGAGCGCTATCGCATGAACGAACGTGTGCGGGCCCTGCTGACCAAGGTCGATCCCGAGGCGCGTGGCGCTCAACTGATCCTGTCGCGCATCGCGCCGCAGCTGATCATCGAGCTGTTCAAGATCGAGGTTCCCGAGATCGCCGAGCAGCTGATCGAGATCAAGGGCGCTGCCCGCGATCCCGGTTCGCGCGCCAAGATCGCGGTCAAGACCAATGATCGCCGCATCGATCCGGTGGGGGCCTGTGTCGGCATGCGTGGCTCGCGCGTTCAGGCGGTCTCCACCGAGCTGCAGAACGAGCGCGTGGACATCGTGCTGTGGGACGACAACCCGGCACAGCTGGTCATCAACGCCATGGCGCCGGCGGATGTGGCGTCCATTCTGGTCGACGAGGACGCCCATGCCATGGACGTCGCGGTCGGCGAGGACAATCTGGCCCAGGCCATCGGTCGCAGCGGCCAGAACGTCCGCCTGGCAACCGAGCTTACCGGCTGGCGCATCAACGTCATGACCGAGGCGGAAGCCGAGAGCAAACGTGATCAGGAGGTCGATAGCCTGGTCGAGTACTTCATTCAACACCTGAACGTCGACGATGACGTGGCGCGTCTACTGGTCGAGGAAGGCTTCACGTCACTGGAAGAAGTCGCCTACGTCCCGGTGGAAGAAATGCTGGAAATCGAAGAGCTGGACGAAGAGCTCATCGAGGAGCTGCGCGCGCGTGCCAAGGACGAATTGTTGAACCTGGCCATCGCTTCCGAGGAAGAACTCGATGGCGCCCAGCCGGCCGACGACCTGCTGGCGATGGACGGCATGGAGCGCCACCTGGCCTTCATCCTGGCCAGTCGGGGTATCGTCACCATGGAGGATCTCGCCGAGCAGTCTGTCGATGATCTGACCGATATCGAGGAACTGGACGACGAGCGCGCTGCATCACTGATCATGACCGCCCGCGCGCCATGGTTCGAGAGCGAACAGTAATACGGGTCACGGGCTGAGGAGGGTCGTAATGTCAGAAATGACCGTTAAGGATTTTGCAGCAAAGGTGGGGCGCGATGTGTCCCGCCTGCTGGAGCAGATGAAAGAAGCCGGACTCGAGCACAAGTCCGAGGGCGACGTTGTGTCCGAGGAGGACAAGCGACAGCTGCTCGATTACCTCACCAAGAGCCACGGGGGCAGTGGCTCGGCGGGAGAGAAAAACCGCGTCACCCTCACCCGCAAGACCCGCAGCCGTATCAATACCGGTGAGCGTGGCAAGAGCATCGAGGTGCAGGTCCGCAAGAAGCGTACCTACGTGAAGCGCGACGAAGAGCCGGCCGAAGAGCCTCAGCAGGAGGAAAGCGGTCCTCGTCAGCTGGTGGGGGACATGGCCTCGGCCGAGGCCAAGCGTGAAGCCGAGGCGGCCGAGGAAGCCAAGCGTCGTGCCGAGGAAGAAGAGGCGCGCAAGGCAGCCGAGCAGGCCGAAGCCGAGAAGGCGGCCGCCGAGCAACCCGCCGCCGAAGAGGCCGCGCCGGCCAAGGCCGAGCCCGAGCCCGAGATTCCGGTGCCCGAGCTGGAGACCCCGGCCCCCGAGGAAGCCCCGGCACCGCCCAAGGAAGGCCGCACCGAGGGTCGCCGCGCGGCCGTCAAGAAGGCCAGTGGCAAGCCCGGCAAGAAGGGGCACAGCGGCAACGAGCGCGAGGATGACCGCAACGACCGCGAAGAGCGGCGGCGTGGTGGTCGCAAGGCCAAGCGCGCCGAGCGTCGTGGCAGCCGCCGTGGTGGCCAGGGCGGTGGCAAGCACGGCTTCCAGAAGCCGACGCAGCCGATCGTCCGCGAAGTCTCGATCCCCGAGTCCATCAGCGTTGCCGACCTGGCCGACAAGATGTCGATCAAGGCCAACGAGGTCATCAAGGCCATGTTCACCATGGGCGCGGCGGTGACCATCAACCAGACCATCGACCAGGACACCGCGGCCATCGTGGTCGAGGAAATGGGCCACAAGCCCAAGCTGGTCAAGGATGATGCGCTGGAGACGGAAGTCCTCGAAGGCATTTCCTACGAGGGCGAGGAAATCATGCGTTCGCCGGTCGTCACGGTCATGGGCCACGTCGACCACGGCAAGACCTCGCTGCTCGACTACATCCGCCGTGCCAAGGTGGCCACCGGCGAAGCCGGCGGCATCACCCAGCACATCGGTGCCTACCACGTCGAGGACGATCACGGCGGGGTGACCTTCCTGGATACGCCGGGCCACGCGGCCTTTACCGCCATGCGGGCACGCGGCGCCAAGGCCACCGACGTGGTGGTGCTGGTCGTGGCGGCCGATGACGGCGTCATGCCGCAGACCATCGAGGCCGTCGAGCACTCCAAGGCGGCCGAAGTCCCGATGGTCGTGGCCGTCAACAAGATCGACAAGGAAAATGCCGATCCGGACCGCGTCAAGAGCGAGCTTTCGCAGCACGGCGTGATCTCCGAAGAGTGGGGCGGTGATACGCAGTTCGTGCATGTCTCCGCACAGACCGGGGAAGGCATCGAGAACCTGCTGGAGTCGATTCAGCTGGTATCCGAAGTGCTCGAGCTCAAGGCCGTGCCCGAAGCGCCCGGCAAGGGCGTGGTGGTCGAGTCGCGTCTCGACAAGGGCCGCGGCCCGGTGGCCACCGTACTGGTCCAGAACGGTACCCTGAAGCGAGGCGATATCGTGCTTGCCGGCCTGCACTATGGCCGCGTGCGCGCCCTGACCAACGAACTCGGCAAGCAGGTCGAGGAAGTGGGGCCCGCCATGCCGGTGGAGATCCAGGGTCTGGATGGCACGCCGGAAGCCGGTGATGACTTCATGGTCCTCGACGACGAGAAGAAGGCCCGTGAAGTGGCCAACTTCCGCCAGGGCAAGTACCGCGAGGTGCGTCTGGCCCGGCAGCAGAAGGCCAAGCTGGAGAACATGTTCAGCCAGATGGGTCAGGAAGAGGCGGCCAAGGTCAACATCGTCCTCAAGGCCGATGTGCAGGGCTCGCTGGAAGCCATCAAGGGCGCCCTCGAGGAACTCTCCACCGACGAGGTGAAGGTTGCCGTGGTGTCGTCCGGGGTTGGCGGTATCACCGGTACCGATGCCAACCTGGCGCTGGCCTCCGAGGCCATCGTGGTCGGCTTCAATGTGCGTGCCGATGCGGCCGCCCGCGAGATCATCGAACGTGAAGGCCTGGAGCTGCGCTACTACAGCGTCATCTACCACCTGATCGACGAGGTCAAGCAGGCCATGAGCGGCATGCTCGAGCCGGACTGGAAAGAGCAGATCGTCGGTGTGGCCGAGGTTCGTGATGTCTTCCGTGCGCCCAAGATCGGCCAGGTGGCCGGGTGCATGGTGCTCGAAGGCAACGTCCATCGTCAGAAGAAGATCCGCGTACTGCGCGAGAACGTGGTCATCTACGAGGGCGAGCTGGAATCCCTGCGTCGCTACAAGGACGATGTCAACGAGGTGCGTAGCGGTGTCGAGTGCGGTATCGGCGTGAAGAACTACAACGATGTCCAGGTCGGCGACAAGATCGAGGTCTTCGATCAGGTCAAGGTCGAGCGGACACTGTGACCGCTCGAGGAGTCGATCATGCGTGAGTTCAAGCGTACCGACCGTGTGGCCGACCAGCTCCAGAAGGAGCTGGCGGTCCTGATCCAGCGCGAGGTCAAGGACCCGCGCCTGGGCATGGTGACCGTCAGTGGTGTCGAGGTCAGTCGCGACCTGGGGTACGCCGACGTTCACGTGACCCTGCTGGGCGAGAACGACGACGAGCGCGTGGCCGAGAATCTGAAGATTCTCAAGCGCGCTGCCGGCTTCCTGCGTGGTCAGATCGCGCGCCGCATCAAGCTGCGCCATGTGCCCGAGCTGCGCTTTCATTATGATGCCAGCCTGGAGCGTGGCCAGCGCCTTTCCTCGCTGATTGACGAGGCCGTCGCCGACGATCGCTCGCGTCATGATGACGAGGAAGGCGAACGCTGATGGCGCGCCGCCGTCGCGGCCGTCCGGTGGACGGCGTACTGCTGCTGGACAAGCCCGAGGGGGTGTCCAGCAATCAGGCCCTGCAGCGTGCCAGACGCTTGTTCGATGCGCAGAAGGCCGGCCATACCGGCACTCTGGATCCCATGGCGACCGGTCTGCTGCCCGTCTGCTTCGGTGAGGCCACCAAGTTCTCGTCGCACCTGCTGGATGCCGACAAGGTCTACCGGACCCGCGTCGAGCTCGGTGTGATCACCGATACCGGCGATGCCGAAGGCGAGGTGCTGGAACGACGTGACCCGCCGACACTGGACGAGACCGCCATCAGCGCGGTCTTGACCGACTTCATCGGCGAGCTCGATCAGGTGCCGCCGATGCATTCGGCACTCAAGCATCAGGGTCGCAAGCTGTACGAGCTGGCTCGCGAGGGCAAGACAATCGAGCGTGCAGCGCGTCGCGTGAGCGTGTATGATGCGCGCCTCCTGTCTTTCGATGGCACGGCCTTCGAGATGGAGGCGCGGGTCAGCAAGGGCACCTACATCCGCACCCTGGCCGAGGACATCGGCCAGGCGCTGGGATGCGGGGGCCACATCAGTGCGCTGCGGCGGCTCAAGACAGGGCCCTTCGCGGCGGACGACATGCTCGATCTGGCAAGCCTGGAGCAGCGGGTCGAGGCGGCCTCACAGGATGCGGCACTGCTGCCCGTCGATGTGCTGGTGGCCCATCTGCCGCGTCATGATCTGAGTGATGCCGGCGCCCGCCACCTGAGCTACGGCCAGGCGGCAGGAAACGAGGCGGGTGAGCTGCCCGTCGACAGCTTGATCAGGCTTTACCATGACGAGGCCTTCCGGGGGCTCGGCGTGGTGACGGCGGCCGGGGACATAGCGCCCCGGCGTCTGCTGAGCTCCGCGGTCGCGGGCTCGGCGTGAGCCAGTCCGGCACGGACTGGGCGTGGGGACTGCAAATATGCGTGGTCCCCGACATTCATCATTAGGCATATTGCTTACTGGAGAGACAGATGGCACTGACCGCAGAACAGAAAGCCGCGATCGTCAACGAACACGGCCGTGGTGAAAACGACACTGGTTCCCCCGAGGTTCAGGTGGCACTGCTGACCGCCAACATCGACGGTCTGCAGGGGCACTTCAAGACCAACAAGCAGGATCACCACTCGCGTCGTGGCCTGATCCGCATGGTCAACCAGCGTCGCAAGCTGCTGGACTATCTGAAGCGCAAGGATTTCGACCGGTATCAGGCGATTATCAAGCGTCTCGGCCTGCGTCGCTAAGGAGTCACTGCTTAAATGCCTGCGCGTGCCAATCGCGGCGTTGCGCGGTGCTAGAAAGCTCGCCTAACAATAGGTTATGTCTCGCTTTCTGCGCTCCGTGCGCCTTGCGCTTGGCGACGCTCGGCGATTTATGCAGCGCTCCTGACCGAAAAGCACCTTGTACGCCAAGCCGCTTTTCTGGCAACGACACGAAACGGGCGGTCCTTCGGGGCCGCCCGTTTTGTCTGTCAGGGGCAGAAGCCTTGCGCGCCTGACGTTCGGGCTGGCGATGCGGGGCGGGTGACAGAATCGGTGGCCCTCTCGGCCGTCAATCCCTAAAATGGTCGGCGAGTCAAAACGACCCGAACATGAATCGACAAGTTGAAGGAAGCCGCCGTGAATCCGGTCAAGAAAACATTCGAATACGGTCGCAGCACCGTCACCCTGGAAACCGGGCGTATCGCCCGCCAGGCCAATGGTGCCGTGATGGTCACCATGGACGACACCGTGGTGCTGTGCACCGTCGTGGCCAAGAAGGACGTCAATCCTTCCCAGCCGTTCTTCCCGCTCTCCGTCCATTATCAGGAAAAGACCTACGCGGTCGGCAAGATTCCCGGCGGCTTCTTCAAGCGCGAGGGGCGTCCCACCGAGAAGGAGACGCTGACTTCGCGGCTGATCGATCGGCCGATTCGTCCGCTGTTCCCGGATGGCTTCATGAACGAGGTCCAGGTCGTGTGCACGGTGCTTTCCACCGATCGCAACCATGACCCGGATATCGCCGCCATGATCGGCACCTCGGCGGCCCTGGCCATTTCCGGCGTGCCCTTCAATGGGCCGATCGGCGCGGCGCGGGTCGGCTTCAGCGAAGAGCAGGGCTACTTCCTCAACCCGACCGTCGAGGAGCTGACCACCTCCGAGCTGAACATGGTGGTGGCCGGTACCGAGAAGGCCGTGCTGATGGTCGAGTCCGAGGCCAAGGAGCTGCTCGAGGACGAGATGCTGGGCGCCGTGCTGTTCGCCCACCAGGAAATGCAGACGGTGGTCAAGGCCGTCAACGAGCTGGCGGCCGAGGCCGGCAAGCCGCGCTGGGAGTGGCAGGCACCGCAAGCCAATGTGTCCCTCGAGGAGGCCCTGAGCCGTGGCTTCGAGACACGCGTCGGCGAGGCCTACCGCGTCACCGACAAGATGCAGCGTCAGGACGCCCTGGCGGCACTCAAGGCCGAGGCCATCGAGCAGCTCGCCGGCGACCAGGACGGCCAGTTCGAGGCCGACGAGGTCAAGGGCGCCTTCGCCAGCCTCGAGAAGCGTGTCGTGCGCAGCCGGGTGGTCAAGGGCGAGCCACGTATCGATGGCCGCGACCTGAAGACCGTACGCCCGCTGGACATCGAGGTCGGCGGCCTGCCCAAGACGCATGGCTCGGCCGTCTTCACCCGCGGCGAGACGCAGGCGGTGGTCGTGGCGACCCTGGGCACGCTGCGTGATGCCCAGCTGATCGAATCCCTGGAAGGTGAACGCAAGGATCGCTTCCTGCTGCACTACAACTTCCCGCCCTACTGTGTCGGCGAAGCCGGCTTCATGGGCGGGCCCAAGCGTCGCGAGATCGGCCATGGCCGCCTGGCCCGGCGCGGTGTGGAAGCCATGCTGCCGTCCGAGGACGACTTCCCCTACACCATCCGGGTGGTCTCGGAAATCACCGAATCCAACGGCTCGAGCTCCATGGCCTCGGTGTGCGGTTCCTCGCTGGCCCTGATGGATGCCGGCGTGCCCATGAAGGCCCCGGTGGCCGGCATCGCCATGGGCCTGGTCAAGGACGGGGATGACTTCGCCGTGCTGACCGATATCCTGGGTGACGAGGACCACCTCGGCGACATGGACTTCAAGGTGGCCGGCAGCGCCGCAGGCGTCACGGCCCTGCAGATGGACATCAAGATCGAGGGCATCAACGAGGAGATCATGGAGCAGGCGCTGCAGCAGGCCCATGAAGCGCGTCAGCATATCCTCGGCCAGATGAACGACGTGATCGGCACGAGCCGTGAGGAAGTCTCCGAGAACGCCCCCTCCATGGCGACCATCAAGATCGATCCGGAGAAGATCCGCGACGTCATCGGCAAGGGCGGCGCCATGATCCGCAAGATCTGCGATGACACCGGCGCCTCCATCGATCTCGACGACGACGGCACGGTACGCATCTATGCCGAGGAGAAGTCGGCGGCCAAGGCGGCGATCGATACCGTGCTGTCGATCACCGCCGTGCCCGAGATCGGCAAGCTGTATCGCGGCAAGGTCGTGCGCATCGCCGACTTCGGCGCCTTCGTCAACATCATTCCGGGTACCGACGGCCTGGTGCACATTTCCCAGATTGTGCCCGAGCGGGTCAATGATGTGCGCGACTTCCTGAACGAGGGCGACGAGCCGATCGTCAAGGTGCTCGACATCGACAACCGCAACCGGGTGAAGCTGACCATCAAGGAAATCACGCCGGAAGAGAAGGCGGCCTTCGAAGCCGAGGCAGCCGAGGAAGAACCGCAGCTGTAAGCTTCAAGCCGCACGCTTGAGGACGAGCCGCCCCTGCAGCCGAGCTGCGGGGGCGGCTTTGTGTGGAACCCGAGGAATTCATGACACAGGATACTGCAAGTCAGGCGGCGGCCAGGGCCACCACCGAGAAACGTGACTGGCTGGGCGTGGGCGCCGTGATGGTGGGCATCTTCCTGCTGGTGACGGCCGAGCAGCTGCCCATCGGGCTGCTGTCCCAGGTCGCCGATTCGCTGGCAGTCACGCCGGGCATCGCCGGCCTGCTGATCACGGTGCCCGGCGTCGTGGCGGCCTTCTCGGCCCCCTTGTTGCCGGTTGCAGTCGGGCGCCTGAATCGGCGCTGGCTGCTCACCGGGTTGATGGCCCTGATGACGCTGGCCAGTCTGCTGGGGGCACTGGCGGATGATTTCATCACCCTGCTGGCGACCCGAGTGCTGGTCGGCATCTGCATCGGCGGCTTCTGGGCGATTGCCGGGGGGCTGGCCTCGCGTCTGGTTGCCCTGCCGCAGGTGCCGCGTGCCATGTCGATGATCTTCAGTGGGGTGGCCGGGGCCGCGGTGCTGGGTGTACCGGCGGGGACCTGGCTGGGCGAGCATACCGACTGGCGCATTGCCTTCGGCTCACTGGCGGGGCTGAGCCTGCTGGTGACCCTGGCGTTGTGGCAGTTGCTGCCCAGCCTGCCGGCACGCGAGCCGGTGCGTCTGTCGAATCTGGCCGATCAGTTTGCCAGTCGCGGCGTGCGGGTCGGCGTCGCGGTCACGACGCTGATCGTGATCGGCCATTTCTCCGCCTACACCTTCATCAGCCCGATTCTGCAGGACATCGCCGGTATTCCGTTGTCCAGCATCAGTGTCCTGCTGCTGTGTTACGGCGCGGCGGGGTTGCTGGGCAACTTCTTTGCCGGCAGTGCCGCCGGCCGTCGGCCTTATGCCACGGTGCTGACCATTCCGCTGTTGCTGGCCACGGCGACGCTGGCGTTTCCCCTGCTGGGGCATCAGCCGCCGCTGGCGATCGGTTTGCTGATGCTGTGGGGCGCGGTGTTCGGCAGCATCTCGGTCAGCCTGCAGACCTGGATTCTCAAGAGCGCCCGGAACACCGAGGCCGCCACCGCCCTGATGGCCTTCGTGTTCAACCTGTCGATCGGCATCGGCGCCATGGCCGGGGGGCAGGTGGTCGATGCCACCGGCCTGAGCGGTGTCCTGTTGTGCTCGGGCGCACTGTTCGTCGTGGCGGCGGTATTGGTGGCAGGTACGCCATCGCGGGTGGTCGGGCCCAGCCGCGATTGACGGCAATGCAACGACAAGGCCCCCGTCAAACGGGGGCCTGTCGAGGGTGACGATGGGTCGGGTAGGGCGGTCAGCGAGCCATCAGCGCTCGATGGCCAGTGCCACGCCCTGACCCCCGCCGATGCACAGCGTCGCCAGTCCCTTGCGCGCATCGCGGGCGATCATCTCGTGCACCAGGGTGACCAGAATGCGACAGCCGGAGGCGCCGATCGGGTGGCCCAGGGCAATGGCGCCGCCGTTGACGTTGACCTTGTCGGTGTCCCAGCCGAGTTCCTTGTTGACCGAGAGCGCCTGGGCGGCGAAGGCTTCATTGGCCTCGATCAGATCGAGGTCAGCGAGGCTCCAGCCGGCCTTGTCCAGGCAGCGGCGGGTGGCCGGGGCCGGGCCGATGCCCATGATGGACGGGTCGACGCCGGCATTGGAGTAGGCCTTGATGCGAGCCAGCGGCTCCAGGCCCAGGGCCTCGGCCTTTTCCGCGGAGCACAGCATGACCACGGCGGCGCCGTCATTGAGCGCCGAGGCATTGCCGGCCGTGACGCTGCCGTCCTTCTTGAAGGCCGGGCGCATGCTGCCCAGCTTCTCGGCGGTCACCTCGCGAGGATTCTCGTCGGTGTCGAAGTGGAGCGGGTCGCCCTTGCGCTGCGGAATGTCGATGCCGGCGATCTGGCCCTTGAAGCGGCCTTCGCGGATGGCGGCGGCGGCCTTCTGCTGGGAGGCGGCGGCGAACTCGTCCATGGCCTCGCGGGTGATGCTGTACTTTTCCGCCAGATTCTCGGCGGTGATGCCCATGTGGTAGTTGTTGAAGGCGTCCCACAGGCCGTCGTGAACCATGGAATCGATGGCCTTCCAGTCCCCCATGCGCTGGCCGGTGCGCGAGTTGGGCAGCACATGGGGAGAGAGCGACATGTTCTCCTGACCGCCGGCCAGGATCAGCTCGGCATCGCCGCAGCGGATGGCCTGGGTGGCCAGGTGCAGGGCCTTGAGCCCGGAGCCGCAGACCTTGTTGATGGTCATGGCGGGGACGGCCTCGGGCAGGCCGGCCTGAATGGCCGCCTGGCGAGCCGGGTTCTGCCCGGTGCCGGCCGTGAGGACCTGGCCGAGCAGCACCTCGTCGACCTGGTCGCCGGCAACACCGGTGCCACCAAGGATATCCTTGATGACATGGGCACCGAGTTCACTGGCGGGAATGCCGGCAAGAGAGCCGCCGAAGGCGCCGACAGCGGTACGGCGTGCAGCAACGATCACCACTTCTGACATGGTCAAGACTCCTGAAATGAGCGGACGTACGCCTTTCCAGCATAGGCGACCATTGTGCGCTGCGACAATGCCCGGTGCGCCGAAAGCCCCCTGAACTTATGTCGCATGGCGGCTGACGGCAGCATCATGCCGTGCCCGACTCAGGCCAGCTGGACGGGAATCGCGTTGCTGGTGTGGCTGACCGCGTTGCCATCCTGCAGGTAGACCAGGGCCGGCTGATGGGTGTCCAGCTCGGCATCGGTGTACATGGCGTAGCTGCAGATGATGACCCGCTGGCCGGCACTGGCCAGATGGGCGGCGGCGCCGTTGACCGAGATGATGCCGGAGCCTGCCTCGGCGCGGATGGCATAGGTGGTGAAACGCTGGCCGTTCTCGACGTTGTAGATCTGGATCTGTTCGTTGTCGCGGATGCCTGCCATGTCGAGCAGCTCGCCATCGATGGCGCAGGAACCTTCATAGTTGAGAACGGCGTGGGTCACGCGGGCCATGTGCAGCTTGGCCTTGAGCATATGGGTGAGCATCGCGGGCTCCTCTTATGGGTGAGTCAGGGCATGAGGGTGGTCAGGGCGGTGAAGCGGCCGAGGGCAGCCTCAGGGTCAGGTTGTCGATCAGTCGGGTGCTGCCGAGCCAGGCCGCGGCGAGCAGCACGGCGTCGCCTGTCGAGGCATCGGGCTCGCCCAGGTCGGCGGCGCGCAGCTCCAGGTAGTCGGGCTCGAAGCCGGCCGCGCGCAGTCGCTGCCGGCCCTGGTCGAGGGTCGGCGCGATGGCGGCGCCGTTTTCCAGGGCTTCGCGCAGCTCGCCCAGCGTCTGTTGCAGCCGGGCCGCCGTGCGGCGCTGGTCGGCATTCAGGTAGCCGTTGCGTGACGACAGCGCCAGGCCATCCGCGTCGCGCACGATGGGCACGCCGATGATCTCGATGGGCAGGTGCAGGTCGTCGACCAGGCGGCGAATCACCGCCAGCTGCTGATAGTCCTTCTCGCCGAAGCAGGCCAGATCGGGCTGCACCAGATGGAACAGCATGGTGACCACGGTGGCCACGCCATCGAAATGACCGGGACGCGAGCCGCCGCACAAGCCCTGCGAGACATCGGGCACGCTGACCCGGGTCTGGGCTGCCCCGCCGCGCGGATAGAGGGTGGCTTCGTCGGGCGCGAACACCAGGTCGCAGCCGGCCTCGGCGAGCTGGCGGCGGTCGGCCTCGAAGGTTCGCGGGTAGGCATCCAGATCCTCGCCCGGTCCGAACTGGGTCGGGTTGACGAAGATGCTGGCTACCACGATGTCGGCGCGCCGCCGCGCCTCGGCGACCAGGGCCAGATGGCCGTCATGCAGATTGCCCATGGTGGGCACCAGGCCGATGCTGCGGCCGGCACGACGGTGCGCGTCGAGTGTATCTCGCAAGGCGCGGATCTGCTGCAGGCATTGCATCAGAAGCAGTGCTCCTCGGCGGGAAATTGACGTGTCTTGACGGCGTCATGGTAGCGCTTGAAGGCGTCCTGGATGTCGTCGGCCTCGGCCATGAAGTTCTTGACGAAGCGCGGGCCGCGCCCCGCTGTCACGCCCAGCACATCGTGCATGACGAGGATCTGGCCATCGGTGTCCGGGCCGGCGCCGATACCGATTACCGGCACCTCGAGCGCCTCGCTGACGGCACGTCCCAGGCTGGCCGGCACGCATTCGAGGAGGATCACCGAGGCGCCGGCCTCGACCAGGGCGCGGGCCTCCTCGAGTATACGCGAGGCCTCCTCGCTGTCCCGGCCCTGCACCTTGTAGCCGCCCAGCTGGTGAACGGCCTGGGGCGTCAGGCCCAGGTGGGCGCAGACCGGCACGCCGCGGCGCACCAGCTCGCGCACGCCCTCGGCCATCCAGGCTTCGCCTTCGACCTTGATCATCTCGGCGCCGGCGCGCATCAGTTCGCCGGCGTCCTCGAGCAGGCGCTGGGTGGAGGCATTGCTCATGAAGGGCAGATCGACCATCAGCAGGCTTCTGCCCTTGTGTCGTGCCACACAGCGGGTGTGGTAGGCAATGTCCGCCAGGGTGACCGGCAGGGTGCTGGCATGGCCCTGCAGCACCATGCCCAGGGAGTCGCCCACCAGCAGCACTTCGATGCCGGCGGCATCGGCAGCGTGCGCGAAGGTGGCATCATAGGCGGTCAGGCAGCTGAAGGCTTCACCGGCGCGCTTGTGGGCCTGCAGCGTGCTCAGGGTGATGGGTTTCATGGCGTGCTCTCGTTATGTCGTCGACCGGTCGGCAATGGGCCGCGGCCCTCGGGTAACATGAGATTGTTACTCGAATTCGTCCAGGGTGTCGATAGGTAACATTGGTGAGGCGTCAGCGGGATTCGGGTAACACTGCAGCGGACATGCGGCGCGGCGGCGTCGCCTCGGGTAACTGCTCCACCAGGGCGGCAATGGTCTGACCGTCGGGCAGCGACAGCGTGGGGGCCGCTTCCAGCAGTGGCACCAGTACGAAGGCCCGCCGCGTCATCTCCGCATGGGGGAGCGTCAGGCGTGGCGCTTCAAGCTGTCGCGCATCGAAGAGCAACAGGTCGAGGTCCAGGGTGCGGGGGCCCCAGCGGCGCTCGCGCACTCGGCCATGGCGCTGTTCGAGGGCCTGCAGTTGATCGAGCAGGGCCAGCGGCGAGAGCCGGGTCTCCAGCTGGGCGACGGCGTTGATGAAGTCCGGCTGATCCGCCGGGCCCACCGGGCGCGTGGCATACAGTGAAGAGGCCGTGCGACGACGGGTCAGGGGCAGTCCGTCGAGTTCGTGCAGGGCCCGGGCGACATGTCCTGCCGGGTCATTCAGGTTACTGCCGAGTCCGATCCAGGCGAGGCTCATGAGTCCGACGGCGTGTTCTGGGGCTTGCGCCGACGACGCCGGCGACGCTTGCGTGGCGCGGGGGAGCCGGCCGGGTCGGCATCGACCTTGCCGAGCAGGCGGCGCTGTTCGTGCTCATCGGCCTTCTGGAAGGCGCTCCACCAGTCGCCGAGACCCGGTTCGATCTCGCCGGCGGCCTCGCGCAGCAGCAGGAAGTCGAAGGCGGCCCGGAAGCGCGGGTGCTCGCGTGTCTGGAAGGCGCGCTTGCCGCGCCGCTTGGGCAGGCGTTGCTGGAGATCCCAGATATCCCGCATGGGCAGGCTGAAGCGCTTGGGGATGGCGACATGCTGCAGCTGCCGCGAGACCACGCGCTGCGAGGCGGCCTGCAGGGCCGGGATCGGCGCCATGCCTTCCTGCTCGTGGGCACGCTGGCGAAGCTGGACCGGGCCCCAGAGCAGGGCGGCGAACAGGAAGGCCGGGGTGACCGGCCGGTCCTGTTGCACGCGCTCATCGGTGCTGGCCAGCGCCCTTTCGATCACGGCGTCGGCCCAGGGCAGCTCGTCGAAGGCCTCGTCGGTTTCCGGGAACAGCATGGGGAAGAGGCCGTAGTCACGCAGCAGGTGATAGGTCTCGACGCCGTAGCCGTTCATGAACAGCTTGAGGACTTCGTCGAACAGGCGTGCCGGTGGCACCTGCAACAGCAGGGGCGCCAGCTCCTCGAGCGGTGCCTCGGTCTCGGCGTCGAGCTGGAAGTCCAGCTTGGCGGCGAAACGAATGGCGCGCAGCATGCGCACCGGGTCCTCGCGGTAACGGGTCGCCGGGTCGCCGATCAGCCGCAGGGTGCGCGATTCGATATCACGCACGCCATCGGCGAAGTCATGGATCGAGAAGTCGGCGATGTTGTAGTAGAGGGCATTGATCGAAAAGTCGCGACGCAGTGCGTCCTCTTCGATATTGCCCCAGACATTGTCGCGCAGCAGCATGCCGTCATCGGACTGATGCGCCACGTTCTGGCCGTCATCCTCACTCGGTTTGCCGCGAAAGGTGGTGACCTCGATGACCTCACGGCCGAAGCGGACGTGAACGATGCGGAAACGCCGACCGATGAGGCGCGAGTTGCGGAACAGGTCGCGCACCTCTTCCGGCGTGGCGTCGGTTGCCACGTCGAAGTCCTTGGGCTGGCGCCCGAGCAGGGCATCGCGAATGCAGCCGCCGACCAGGAAGGCCTCGAACCCGGCATTGTGCAGGCGATACAGAACCTTGAGCGCCGAGTCACTGAAAAGCTGGCGCGAGACAGGGTGATCTTCGCGGGGGATGATGCGCAGCACTGGGCCTCCGGCCGGCGCATCCTGAGTGCCGAACAGCGACTTGAGGTGCTGGCCCGGGCTCTGCAGAAAGCGGGTAAAACCTTTGATCATGCGGTGTTGTCGACTCGCGGGAGTTCGAAAAGAGGATCGAAATGAAACCATGAAAGTCGTCGAGTGTAGCGGACACCCGCGGCCTTGCAAAGCATGGTGCACCAGGGAGCGAAGACGTCGCCCTGCATGAGGACTCGCAGGCAGGTGGCGCGAGGCGGTCGGGCGCGACGATGGCGGGCAGGGAGCGTCGGGTCAGGCTGCCAATAGAAAGGGGAGGCCAGTGGCCTCCCCGGAATGTTGCAGATGGCAGCTCGTGAGCTGCTGTTCTTCTTCGTGATGGCACATCGCCTTGAATACGCACCACAGTCACCAAGGAGTCTCAGGCAAGCATGTTGTTGTCCTTGTGCTGCTCCTGGCAGCGACCGCCTCGTATTCAAAACAATAATCCAACCACGACGGCATGCCTGGCATACCTCCTCCCGATGGCTTGTTGTTGTTACCGGGAGTGCACCTCGGCGACCCTTGTTGTTGTTGGCGGTCGGTAATGGGTGCGTCGCGTCATTTTCCGGTTCTCGAGGATATTGTCGTTGTTGGCCTCGAACAGAGCTCATGCATGCCGTGCTGTTGTTGTTGGTCGGCATGGGGCTCCAGTGTCTCGACCCGGGGACTTGTTGTTGTCGGGTCGGATCCTGTCACCTTGCGAGCCGTTGTTATTGTTGGCGGCCGTGGTGACATCCGGATTGTTTTTCTTGCCTATTTAATTGCAGAGCTCGTGCCAGAATGATGAAAGCTGTTTATAAACAGTGTCTTATGGTTTTTCATCGATTTGTCATGGGGCTCCGGTAAGGGCTGTGTTACCCGCACTGCCCCGTGGTGGCGCATGCGCTGTGTGGGAAGGTAACAATCTGGTGCGCGCTACGGGGTGCCGGACAGAGAAAGGGAGGCAGGGGGTCTCTCACACTTTGGTCGCAGGCCGGCCGCGCCGGTGGGGCATGCGGGTCAGCCGGTGTGGCGGCGTGGCCCCTTCTTGCGGGGAATGCCCAGTTTCTGGCGCCGCTCCCACAGGCATTTGCGGCTGATGCCCAGCTTGTGGGCCAGCTCGGTTTCGCTCATCTGGTCCTGATGCTCGAGCACGAAGTGCTGGAAGTAATCCTCGAGGGAGAGGTCCTCGGCGTCGTCGCTGGTCGGCGCGGGGTCCGGGCCGTCGTCGAGCGGGGTGACATTGTGGGCCTCGGTACGCGTGGTGGCTGACGGCACAGGTCCGCCGAGGCCCAGGTCATCCGGGTGAATCAGATGGCTCTCGGCGAGGATGACGCCGCGCTCCAGGGCATTTTCCAGCTCGCGAACATTGCCCGGCCAGGGAGCGTCGCGTATCACGCGCCGGGCAGCCCGGGAGAGGCGCAGGCCCTCGCGCTGGTGGCGCCGGCACGCCTTGTCGAGGAGGGTGTCGGCGATCTCGAGGATATCGTCCTCGCGGTCCCGCAGGGGCGGCAGATCGATCTGCATGACGTTGAGCCGGTAATACAGGTCGAGACGGAATTCTCCGGTCCGCGACAGCGCATGCAGGTCGCGGTGCGTGGCGGCGATCAGGCGCACATCGACGTGACGCGTCTCCACCGAGCCGATCTTGCGGATCTCGCCCTCCTGCAGCACGCGCAACAGACGCGCCTGGGCATCCGTCGGCAGCTCGCCGATCTCGTCGAGAAACAGGGTGCCGTTGTCGGCGGCTTCGACCAGGCCGGTGCGGGCGCTGTTGGCCCCGGTGAAGGCGCCCTTCTCGTGACCGAAGAGCTCGGACTCGATCAGCGTCTCGGGGATGGCGGCGCAGTTGACGCAGATCAGCGGGGCGGCGGCGCGCCGGCTCTGCTGGTGCAGGGCGCGGGCGACCAGTTCCTTGCCGGTGCCCGATTCGCCCTGGATGAGCACGGTGACATCCGCGGGCGCGGTCTTGCGGATGCGTGTGTAGACGGCCTGCATGGCCGGGCAGCGCCCTATCATGGGTTGCGCCTGGCCGACCGGGTCGGTGACGTCGGGCGGCTCGGTGCGGCGGCTGGCCTGCTGGTGCAGGATGCGCGAGACCGTCTCGAGCAGCTCGTCATGATCGAAGGGCTTGGCCACATAGTCGACGGCGCCGAGCTTGAGCGCCTCGACGGCTGATCGCATGCTGGCATAGCTGGTCATGATCAGCACCGGCACCGGGTCCGCCAGCCGAATGAGGTCGGTCCCCGGCTCGCCGGGCAGGCGCAGGTCGGCGATGACCAGATCCTGGCCCTGGGGCTCGAGCGCACGGGCCTCGTCGATGGAGGCCGCCTCGCTGACATGATGGTCATGCCGCTCCAACAGCCGCCTCAGGGCGCTGCGAATGATGGCTTCGTCTTCAACGATCAGAATCCGGCTCATGGGGGCCTTCGTCACCTTCTCGGTACAGGGGCAGCCACAGATGGATGCGAGTGCCGCCGGCATGTCCCGCGGGCGGCGACTCGATGTCGATATGCCCATCATGCTCGGCGATGATGCTGTAGACCAGCGGCAGACCGAGCCCGGTTCCTTCGCCTGCGGGTTTGGTGGTCGTGAAGGGCTCGAAGAGGTGGTCGCGCACCTCCGGGTCGATGCCGCGGCCTTCGTCGGTGATGCTCAGGTGCAGGTAGGCTGCCTGGGGCACGGCCTCGATGATGACCTGGGCACCGGCCTCGCTGGCGTCCCGGGCATTGCCCAACAGGTTGAGCATCACCTGCTGCAGGCGCTGTGCGTCGCCCATCACGACCTGATCGGCCGCACAGCGATTGATGTAGTGTATATCGTCCCCCGAGCGGGCGAGTCGAATCAAGTGCAGGGCCTCCTCGGTCACCTCCTGCATGCGGGTGGCAGTAAAGCCGGCCCCGGTGACATGCCGGCCGCCATGGGCGAAGCCCACCAGTGAACCGACGATCTGCGAGACACGATCGGTGAGGCCCTGAATCTGGTCGGCGGTTTCGCGCAGTGCCGGGTCCTCGGTGTCGTAGCGCAGGTTCTGGGCCAGCGAGGAAATGCCGGTGATCGGGTTGCCGATCTCGTGGGCCACGCCGGTGGCCAGCTGGCCGATGGAGGCCAGGCGTGCGGCATGAATCAGCTCGTCCTCGAGCCATTTCATTTCGCTGTGATCCTCGACCAGGATGACATGACCGCCATCCTCGCCCTGTTCGCCCTGCAGGCCGGCGCGGTGCAGGGTCAGGAAGCGTTCGCCGTGTGCCAGGCTGACCGGCTGCTTGTAGAGCCGCTCCTGGGGCGCCGCGAGAATCTGCCCCAGCAGGGTGTTCCAGGGGGCCGGCAGGGTCTCGCGGTGCGCGCCGAGCACGGCCTCGCCGGAGATGCCCGACAGCTCGGCCAGGGCATCATTCCACATCAGCAGTTCACCGTCCTCGCCGAAGGCGCACAGGCCGATGGGCAGGCGGGTGAGCGTCCGCCGATGGTAGCGCCGCAGGCTGTCGAGTTCGCGTGCCAGGCCGGTGAGGCGCGAGCGATAGGCTTCGAGCCGGTTCTCGACGAAGTGGATGTCCTCGCTGGCGACCGGGCCGTCATGCTGATAGGGCAGGCAGCGGTCGACGATGTCCTGGGCCACCGAAGGGCCCATCAGGCCGGAAAGATTGGCCTGAATACGGTCCCGCAGGCGGCGCAGGGCGTAGGGCCGAGCGTCCAGGGGCGACATCTCGAGAGCCGTCAGGGCCCTCTCGACTTCCCGGCCGGCGACATCGGCGCCCAGTACCCCGGCCAGCTGCTGCTTGAACTCGGCGCCGTTGGCGGCGGCCAGCGGCAGGCGCATGGGACGCACCACGGCGTCCACGGAGCAGGCCTCGGCGGCGGCACGTTCGCCGGTCGAGGTCTGCGTGGCCAGGGAGACCAGGATGAAGGTCAGGATATTGGCCGCCAGCGCGACCAGGGTGACGCTGTACCAGTCGGGCTCGCCGGCCAGCACATCGAGGCCTGGCGGCAGCAGGACCAGGCCGGGATAGGGCGTCAGCAATGGCACCCACAGGCCCGCCAGCCAGATCACCACGCCCACGCTGAGCCCGCTGACCATGCCCTTGCGATTGGCACCCGGCCAGTAGAGCAGCGCCAGCATGCCCGGCAGGCACTGGGCCACGCCGACGAAGGAAGCCAGGCCCAGGGCGGAGAGGTCGTGATGCACGCCGACCAGTCGATAGAACAGCCAGCCGGCCAGGATGACCGCGGCGATCAAGCCGCGCCGCAGCCAGCGCAGCCAGCGATAGAGGTCGGGCTGAGCGATCGGCGGGTGGGCCACCAGCACCATATGGTTCAGCATCATGCCCGACAGCGCCAGCGAGATGATGATCATGGTCCCGCTGGCGGCGGCCAGGCCGGCGATGAAGGCCAGGCCGTCGACCCACCAGGACGTGGACAGGCCGAAGGCCAGGTAAGCCGCCCCGGCGCCCACTTCGTCGACGCCCAGGCGCTGGCTGGCCCACAGGATCAAGGGAATCGGCAGGGCCATCAGCAGCAGAAACAGCGGCAGTGCCCAGCTGGACTGCAGGAGCGTGCGCCGGTCCAGCGTCTCGGCGAAGGTGATGTGGAACATGTGCGGCATCAAAAAGGCCGCGGCGAAGAACAGCAGCAGCAGGGTGCGCCACTGTCCGGGGTCGAGCTGGGCGATGCGTGTCTGGCTGACGTGGCCGGCGCCATCGAGCCAGCTCTGCAGGTCCGCGGGACCGTTGAAGACACCGAACAGGGCCACCCCGCCGAGCACCAGCATGGCGGCCAGCTTGACCAGCGACTCCAGGGCAATGGCCGCGAGCAGGCCTTCATGGCGGGCATGCTGGTGCGTGTGACGCGCCCCGAACAGCATGGCGAACAAGGCGATCAACAGGCTGAAGCCCAGCGCCAGCAGTGCCGGGGAGGCGCTGCCGCTGAGGCGGTGGATGGCCTGGCCCATGGTCTGTATCTGCAACGCCAGCAAGGGCAGCACGGCCAGCAGGCTGACCACTGTCATCAGGGTGCCGACCCAGCGCGAACGGAAGCGAAAGGCGAACAGATCGGCCAGCGAGGCCAGCTGGTGCGTACGTGTCATGCGCTGGATGGGGACCAGCAGCACCGGGGCCAGCAGGAAGGCGCCGGCAACGCCGAGGTAATAGGCCAGATAGCCGAAGCCATAGCGGCTGGCGAACTCGAGGCTGCCGTAGACGGCCCAGGCGCTGGCGTAGACGCCCAGGGCCAGGATATAGACCGCCGGATGGCGGACCAGCCGCCTGGGCAGCCAGCCGCGATCGACGGCCGTGGCGCTGAGAAAGAGCAGTGACAGGTAACCGATGCCGAGCATCAGCAGCCCGGGGAGGTTCAGGCTCATGGCAGTCATTACCCCCTAGCGCCGCTCGTCCAGCTTGCGTTTCTGCTCCAGCCACAGCGTCAGGGCGATCAGCCCGGCCCAGATCAGGAAGGGGCGGTACCAGGACGCCTCGGGCGACGCCCAGCCGCTCATCAGCAGGGGGGACAGCAGGTAGCCACCAAAGACCAGGAATAGCATGATTCGGTAGACGTACATGTCACTCCCTAAGGAAACGCTGATTTATTGCTGTGCTCGATATCTTGGCTGCCGGCGGTACTCGTGCGCGAGCCCGGTCAATATCCTCATTTACTCACGTGTAAACTCCGGTATTGACTCGAAGCCTATGGCTTCTCGCCCCTGCGGGGCCGTCCTGTGGACGTTCTCTCCGCTGCGCTTCGAGTGTCGCTCCGGCGGCCGCCAACCTATCATCGCTCGCGACATAAATCAGCGTTCCCTAAAAGCTGCTGTGCCTGGGTTCACGCCGCTCCGCCGTGGCCTGCAGGGAGCGCGGCGACCAGTGCGCGATGGCCCAGTCGAGCTGGATGTGCACCGGCTCGCTGGCCAGGGATGCCGGGGGCGCCTGGTCCAGCGCGACCAGCGCGCGATGCAGCAGGGGGCGGGCCGCGTCGGGCGTTTCGGGCAGGGCCGGGGCCAGGTTCTGCTTCGACAGCTTCTGCCCGTTGTCGGCGAGAATCAATGGCAGATGCAGGTAGCGAGGCGTCGGCAGGTCCAGAGCATGCTGCAGTTGACGCTGCCAGGGGGTGTTGTCGAGGAGGTCGGCGCCGCGCACGATGTCGCTGATGCCCTGGTCGGCATCATCCACCACGACCGCCAGCTGGTAGGCCCAGAGGCCGTCCTTGCGCTTGAGCACCACATCGCCCATGGCGGTCGGCGTGAACTGCTGATGACCGAACAGGCGGTCCTGCCAGCTGACCGGGGTCGGGCCGAGGTCGGTACGCAGCCGCCAGGCGAGGGGGCTGTCGGGTTCCCGTGGGCCGTCACGGCACCAGCCCGGATAGGTCGAGTGGTCCCGCCACTGCTTGCGCGAACAACTGCAGGGGTAGGCCAGCCCCAGTGCCGCGAGACGCTCGAGCGCCTGCTGGTAGGCCGCATCGCGATCATGCTGCCAGAGCACCGGGCCGTCCCAGTGCAGGCCGAAGGCCTCGAGCTGGCGCTGAATGGTCGCCGCGGCACCGGCCGGGCAACGCGGCGGGTCGATATCCTCGATACGCAGCAGCCACTGCCCCTGTTGATGCCGGGCATCCAGATAGCTGGCCAGGGCCGCGATCAGCGAGCCGAAATGCAAGGGGCCAGAAGGGGTGGGGGCGAAGCGGCCGCGGTAGGCGCGCATGCACGACTCCGGGACGTGGCGGCGAGCCTTGTGCGCGTGTCACCGGCGACAAGGCTTGCAGGAAACCGGGGCGCCGGGCAGCGTGCCCGGCGCGACGCATCGGGGTGGCTCAGCCGCCGAGCTGCTTTTCCTTGAGCTCGGCCAGCGTCTTGCAGTCGACGCACAGGGTAGCGGTGGGTCGTGCCTCGAGACGACGGATGCCGATCTCGACACCACAGGCCTCGCAGAAGCCGTAGTCGTCCTCGTCGATCTTGTCGATGGTCTCGTTGATCTTCTTCAGCAGCTTGCGCTCGCGGTCACGGGTGCGCAGCTCCAGGCTGAAGCCTTCCTCCTGCGTCGCCCGGTCGGCCGGGTCCGCGTAGTTGTTGGCCTCTTCCTGCAGGTGGCGCACCGTGCGGTCGACTTCCTCCATCAGCTCCTGCTTCCAGCCCTGAAGGATCTGGCGGAAATGCGCGAGCTGCTTGTCGTTCATGTACTCTTCATCCGCCGCAGGCTCGTACGGGGTGAATTTCCGGGGCGCTTCCATTTTCTGTTCGGCTACTGGCATGGGACTGCCTCGCTACTTGAGTGACTGCTGATCAATACCTGCCATGCTGATGCGGGAACACTGCGTCGAAGCCGTGCGCGGCGCGCTGCCGGCCTGTGCCGGCGTGTCAGAGAGCGCCGCCATGTCGTGCTCTCCCGGTGTCGTGCGCCACGCCTGATCCGTCAGGCGACTCTTCCAGCGCTCCCTAAGGTATCTCACGCCAAAGGGATGCTTGTTTAGCGAAAAATTGGCGGTTTTGCAAGGCTATTGTGTAAAGGACTGTTGTCAGAAGGCCGGCCGATCCGGCGACTGCGTCCTCGAGCCAAACGTCGTAACATGCCGAGCAGTATCCTGACGAGTCCCACAGGGTGGTTTGCGAGACCGACAAGAGGAGAACAGGATGAGCTGGAGCTCGCGGCTGAAGGGCATTGCGCCCTTCCGGGTGATGAATCTGCTGGAAACGGCCCAGGCCCGGGAAGCGGCCGGCCATGACGTGATTCATCTGGAAATCGGCGAGCCGGATTTTCCGACCCCGCCGCCGGTGCTGGAAGCGGGCCAGGCGGCGCTCGCCCATGGGCGGACGCGCTATACGCCGGCTGGCGGACTGCCGGCACTGCGCGAGGCGATTGCGGCTCACTATGCCGAGCACTTCGGCGCGTCGGTGGCGCCGGAACGCATCCTGGTCACGCCCGGGGCCTCGGGGGCCTTGCTGCTGGCCAGCCAGTTGCTGGTGGAGTCCGGTGACCGGGTGCTGATGGCCGACCCGACCTATCCCTGCAACCGCCACTTCATGTCGCTGGCCGGGGCGGAGGTGGATGCCGTGCCGGTGGACGAGCGTAGTGGCTGGCAGCTGGATGCATCGCTTGTCGCCCGCCACTGGCAGCCTCGGACACGGCTGGCCATGCTGGCCTCGCCCTCCAATCCGACCGGCCATATGCTGGGCCTCGATGCATTGCGCGAGCTGGCCGCCAGCGTGGCCGAGCGCGGCGGTCACCTGCTGGTGGACGAGATCTACCAGGGCCTGACCTACGATATACCTCCGGTCTCGGCCTCCGCGGTGAGTTCGGACGCCTTTGTGGTCAACAGCTTCTCCAAGTACTTCGGCATGACCGGCTGGCGGCTGGGCTGGCTGGTGGCGCCCGAGGATGCCGTCGAGCCTCTGTCGCGGCTGGCGCAGAACATCTTTCTGGCGGCCTCGACACCGGCCCAGTATGCCGCCCTGGCGGCCTTCCGGCCCGACTGCCGGGAGATACTCGAGGGCCGCCGTCGCGAGCTCGAGACGCGCCGTGATGCCCTGCTGAAGGGACTGGCCGCCCTGGGGCTGGCGCCGTCGCTGCCGCCCCAGGGGGCGTTCTATCTGTGGCTGGACATCTCGCGCTACAGCCAGGACAGCGAAGCCTTCTGCCTGAGCTTGCTCGAGGAAGAAAACGTGGCCATCACGCCGGGGACGGACTTTGCCGTGCAGGGCGGCGAGCGCCATGTGCGGATCGCCTTCACCACTGACGTGGCACGGCTGGAAGAGGCCGTGGCGCGCCTCGGGCGCTTTCTACAACGCCGCCAAGGGATGGCCTGATGCGTTATCCGAGCCTGGTGGGCGGTACCCTGCGGCGGCGCTACAAGCGCTTTCTGGCCGATGTACAGCTGGACGATGGCCGCGAGGTGGTGGCGCACTGCCCCAATACCGGCTCGATGCGTGCGGTCAATGTGCCGGGCTGTCGGGTCTGGCTGGCGCCCAGCGACAACCCGCAACGCAAGCTGGCCTGGACCTGGGAGCTGATCGAACTGCCCGAGCCGGAGGGCGGCGTGGCACTGGCCTCGGTGCATACCGGACGCACCAACCGCATCGTCGCGGAAGCTCTGCAGGCGCAACGCATCGCGGCGCTGGCCGGCGCCGGGAGCTGGCAGGCCGAGGCCCGGGTCGAGGGGAGTCGCCTCGATTTCCGGCGCCCCGGCACCTCGGGTATCGACACCTTCGTGGAGGTCAAGCAGGTCACGCTGCGCGAGACGGATGGCTACGGCTACTTTCCCGATGCGGTGAGCGAGCGCGGCCGCCGGCACCTGGAGGCCCTGGCGTCGCTGGCGGCCCGTGGGCACCGCGCGGTGCTGCTGTTCTGCGTGGCCCATGAGGGCATCGCCGATGTCGCGCCGGCGGATCATCTGGACCCGGCCTATGGCGAGACCCTGCGCCGGGTCGCTGGACAGGGCGTCGAGGTGCTGGCGCATGGGGTCAGGGTGGCGCGGGGGGCCGCTGCTGTGCCCGAGGACATCAGCCTGGCGGCGGCACTGCCGGTGCGCCTGCACGGCGTCTGAGCGCCGCCGCGCCGATCGCGGCGCTTTGGCTCAGGCCGTCGCCCCCTGGCGGCGCCGCCGCGTGACCCGGAAGATGGCGATTTCGCCCAGCAGGTTGGGCCACAGCCGCGACGCCCAGTGGTCGCGATAATCCCCGGCGCCCACGGCGCGGTCGACGATGACCAGGTCCTTCTGACGGCACAGGTGCTCGAAGTCGTTGAAGGTCGAGAGGTGGATGTTGGGCGTGTCGTACCAGGCGTGCGGCAGCGACTTGGACACCGGCATGTAGCCGCGCATGCCGAGATGCACCCGGTGGCGCCAGTAGGCGAAGTTGGGAAAGGTGATGATGCATTCCTCGGCGACGCGCAGCATCTCGTCGAGCATCCGGTCCGGCCGCCGCAGGGCCTGCAGGGCCTGGGTCATGACGACCAGGTCGCAGGCATCATCCTCGAAGTTGGCCAGCCCCTCATCCAGGTTCTGCTCGATGACGTTGACGCCCCGGGCCAGGCAACGGGTGATGCCCTCGGGGTCGATCTCCAGGCCATAGCCGGTGACGTTCTTGTCGCGGGCCAGGGCATCCAGCAGTTCGCCATCGCCGCACCCCAGGTCGAGCAGGCGGGCTTTCTCTGGCACCCAGTCGTAGATCAGCTTCAGGTCGGTACGCATCACAAACGGCCCTCCAGTCCCTCGTCATCGGCCACGCGATCCATGAAGGCGGCGAATACCGCCTGGTAGCGGGGTTCGGGCAGCAGGAAGGCATCGTGACCATGGGACGATTCGATATTGGCATAGCTGACCGGCTTGCCGGCGCGAATCAGGGCGTCGACCAGTTCCCTGGAGCGCGAGGGCGTGAAGCGCCAGTCGCTGGTGAAGCTGACCACCAGGAAGGGGCAGCGCGCCGGGGCCAGGGCGGCGGCGAGGTCGCCGTCGTGGTTCGCGGCGGGGTCGAAGTAGTCCAGCGCCTTGGTCATCAGCAGGTAGGTATGCGCATCGAAGGACGAGGAAAAGGTGTCGCCCTGATAGCGCAGATAGGACTCTACCTGGAATTCCTCGCCATAGCCGAAGTTCAGGTCCTGGCTGCGCAGGTCGCGGCCGAACTTGTTGCCCATGGCGTCTTCCGACAGATAGGTGATGTGACCGATCATGCGCGCCAGCTTGAGCCCGCGACGCGGCAGGGTGTCATGGTCGGCATAGTGGCCGTCGAAGAAGTCCGGATCCGAGCGGATGGCCTGGCGCGCGACCTCGTTGAAGGCGATGTTCTGAGCCGACAGCTTGGGAGTCGCGGCGATGACGCCGGCATGAGCGATGCGCTCCGGGTAGCTGAGCGCCCACTGCAGTACCTGCATGCCGCCGAGGCTGCCGCCGATGATGGCGGCGAAGCGCTCGATGCCCAGGCGATCGGCCAGCCGTGCCTGGCTGTGCACCCAGTCGATCACCGTCACCATCGGGAAGTCCGGTCCCCAGGCTTCCCCGGTTGCGGGGTTGAGGCTGGTGGGGCCGGTGCTGCCGTGGCAGCCGCCCAGGTTGTTCAGCGACACCACGAAGAAGCGTTCGGTGTCGATGGACTTGCCGGGGCCGATATGCGCATCCCACCAGCCGGGCTTGCGATCCTCGCTGCTGTGATAGCCGGCGGCGTGGTGGTGCCCGGACAGGGCGTGACAGATCAGCACGGCGTTGCTGCGCTCGGCGTTGAGCGTGCCGTAGGTCTCGTAGACCAGGTCATAGGCCGGCAGCGTCTTGCCGCAGGCCAGCTCCAGGGGGTCGTCGAAGTGCGCCGTGATAGGCGTCACCAGGCCGACCGACTCACGAGGCATCTCGGTCATCGGGTGTGTCGTTTCCCTTATTCGCGTTTGTTGGCAGCGTGCCGATCGTCAAAGGCCGACCAGCACACCGACGACGCCGGCGGCGCGGATCAGTGAACCCACCACGATACCATCGATCAGGTTGATGGCGATGAACACCACGATCGGTGACAGATCGATCATGCCCAGTGGCGGAATGATACGCCGCACCGGCGCCATGATCGGCTCCACCAGCTGCATGATCAGCAGGGCGCCGGGGTGGCTGGCCTGGGGCGCGACCCAGCTGAGGATGATCATGGCGATCAGCGCGAAGAAATAGATCTTCAGGATGGCATTGGCCAGTGCCGCCACGGCGCCGATGGCCAGGCTGTCGATGGGCGCCATGCCGTAGCCGGCGATCTGCAGCACGACGATGATGGCGATCAGCTTGATGACCAGACCACTGGCCAGGGTGGCCAGGTCGAAGCGTCCCATCACCGGCCCCAAAAAGCTCTGGAAGGGGCGCACGGCTGGCTGGGTGATCTTGACCACCGACTGGCTGATGGGGTTGTAGTAGTCGGCCCGCGATGCCTGCAGCAGAAAGCGCAGCATCAGCAGGAACAGGTAGATGTTGACGACGGTGTTGACCAGCAAGAGGCCGGTATTTCCCAGTTGGCTGCCCATTGGGCTCCTCCATGGTAGAGCGGGTTTCAGCGCTTGCCGAGTTCGTCGGCCATTTCACTCGCGCGATCGGCGCAGGCGCGCATGGCCCCTTGCATGATGTCACGCAGGCCGGCGTTTTCCATGTGCTGGATGGCACGTTCGGTGGTGCCGCCCGGTGACATCACGTTGCGCTTGAGTTCGCCGGGCGTCTTGTCGCTGTCCATGGCCATGCTGGCGGCGCCATAGGCGGTCTGCATCGCCAGACGACGCGCCGTGTCGCCGGGCAGGCCGAGTTCGACGCCGGCCTGCTCCATGGCCTCGAACATCAGGAAGAAGTAGGCCGGTGCGCTGCCGGACACGGCGGTCACGGCATCCAGCAGTGATTCGTCGTCGACCCACTCGACCAGCCCCACGGCCTCGAGCAGCTCGGTAGCACTGCGCTTCTGGTCGTCGCTGACACGGGCATTGGCGTACAGGCCGGCCGCGCCGGCGCCCACCAGCGAAGGCGTGTTGGGCATGCAGCGGACCACCGGCAGTTCCCCGCCGAGCCAGTGCTCGAGGGTGTCGGCCGGCAGGCCTGCGGCCACGGAGAGGATCAGCGGCTTGCGGGCCTGGATGGCATCCTGCATGCCGGCGCAGACGTCCTGCATGATCTGCGGCTTGACGGCCAGCACGACCACGTCGGCCTCGGCCACGGCGGCGGCGTTGTCGGTGGCGGTATGGATGCCCAGGCGTTCGCGCAGCGGGGCCAGCACGCTGTCATCCGGCGAGGTGGCGGTAATCGCCTGACGCGCAAAGCCGCTGTCGATCATGCCGCCGATGATGGCGCCGGCCATGTTGCCGGCCCCGATGAAAGTCACTCGAGTTGTCATGCTGGTGTCCTGTGTCTGTCGGTGAGTCGCTCGGCGCCGGGTCGGCGCGGCAATGTCAGCTGTAATGGCGTGTGCCGAAGATGGCGGTACCCAGTCTTACCAGGGTAGCGCCTTCCATCACGGCGGCTTCCATGTCGTTGCTCATGCCCATGGAGAGCGTATCCAGTGGTGCCTCGGGCAGGTGTTCGCGCAAGGCGTCGAGCGCCTCGCGTAGCTGCCGGAAAGGACGGCGCTGTGCGTCCGGGTCGTCGTACTGGGCCGGAATGGCCATCAACCCCCGCAGTTGCAGGTTCGGCAGTGCCTGTACGCAGGCCGCCAGGGCGGGCAGCTCGTCGAGCGTCACGCCGGACTTGCTGGCCTCGTTGCTGATGTTGACCTGGAGGCAGACGTTCAGTGGCGGCAGCGTCGCGGGCCGCTGTGCATCCAGGCGTCGGGCCAGGCGTTCACGGTCTATGCTGTGTACCCAGGAAAAGTGTTCGGCGACGCTGCGGCTCTTGTTGGTCTGCAGCGGGCCGATGAAGTGCCAGACGATATCGCTCAGGTCGTCGAGTTCGGCCTGCTTGTCCAGGGCTTCCTGGACATAGTTTTCGCCGAACTCGCGCAGCCCCAGGCCCCAGGCCTCGCGAATCATGGCGGCGGGCTTGGTCTTGCTGACGGCCAGCAGCCGCGCCTCGCCCTCGGGGCGCCGAGCGGCCTGCAGGGCGGCAGCGAGGCGGGCGCGGGCGGCGTCCAGTGACTCGGAAAGTGCTGGGTCTGTCATGTCGTGTGGCCCGTCATGCAACAGGAACCTCTGGCGAGGGAGCGAGGGAATCGCATGGATATTACCGAATTGCTGGCATCCTCGGCAAAGCACGGCGCCTCGGATCTGCATCTTTCGGCGCAAACGGTGCCGATGGTGCGTGTTGACGGGGCTCTGCAACCTCTGGGGAGTGAGCCCCTCGACGATGCGGATTTGCGCCGGGAGCTGCGCGGCCTGCTCGGCGAGTCGCACTGGGCGACGCTGGAGACCGAGGGGCAGGTCGATCTGGCGCTGGCCATGCCGGACGGGTCCCGTTTCCGCGGCAATGTCTTCGAGCATGGTCGCGGCATCGGGGCCGTGCTGCGCGCAATTCCGGTCGAGGTGCCGAGCCTCGAGGCACTCGGGCTGGCCGCGGAACTCGGCCAGCTGGCCCGGCTGCGGCAGGGCCTGGTGCTGGTGACCGGGCCGACCGGCTCGGGCAAGAGCACTACCCTGGCGGCGATCATCGATGCCATCAATGCGACGCGCCCCGAGCACATCCTGACCATCGAGGATCCGGTGGAATTCGTGCATCAGGGCAAGTGCGGCCTGGTCAGTCAGCGCGAGGTCGCGCGGGATACGCAGAGCTTTTCGGCTGCCCTGCGTGGCGCCCTGCGCGAGGATCCTGACGTGATCCTGGTCGGTGAAATGCGCGACCTGGAGACCATGCGGCTGGCGTTGACCGCGGCCGAGACCGGCCACCTGGTACTGGGAACCCTGCACACTCTCTCCGCGACCAAGACCATTGATCGTATCATCGATGCCTTCCCGGGGGCCGAGCAGCCGATGGTGCGCGCCATGCTGTCGGAATCCCTGCAGGCGGTGGTTTCCCAGGTGCTGCTCAAGTGCCGTACGGGCGGCCGTGTGGTCGCTCATGAGCGCATGCTGGCGACCCCGGCAGTGCGCAACCTGATTCGTGAGGACAAGGTGGCCCAGCTCTATTCGGTGTTGCAGACCGGGGCGGCCCAGGGCATGCAGACTCTCGATACGGCATTGAGCCGCCTGGTGAGTGCGGGCGTGGTCGACCCGGGCGAGGCGCAATCGCTGGCGCGTGCTGACCTGCCGGGCGTCGCGGCGCCCTGAGCTCAGGCGGCGTAGATGCCGCCCAGCACGCGTGGCCCGGTGGCGCCGGTGACCGAGGGCAGGTTGCCGGGCAGGCCTTCGAGTCGCCGCCAGGCCAGCCAGGCAAAGGCGCCGGCCTCCAGCCAGTCGGGTGGCCAGCCGGCCTCGCTGCTGTCGGTCACGCGGGCATCGGGCAGCTGGCGGGACAGCCTGGCCATCAGGTCGGGGTTGTGCGCCCCGCCGCCACAGGGCAGGAGCCGAGCAATGGCGGGCGCTTCCAGCTGTAGCCGGGCCATCTCGATGCCCTGGGCGATACTGCTGGCGGTCAGCTCGGCAAGCGTGGCCTGAACGTCGGCGGGGTGCTCGTCGCCGGTGAGCCGGGCGTGCAGCCAGTCGAGATGGAAGTACTCGCGGCCGGTGCTGCGCGGCGGCGCCTGGCGAAAGAAGGGATCATCCAGCAGGCGGGTGAGCAGGGCCTTGTCGACTTGGCCCGAGCCGGCCCAGGCGCCCTCGGCATCGAAGTGGCCGCCACGGTGCCGTGCATGCCAGGCATCCATCAGGGCATTGGCGGGGCCGGTATCGAAGCCCAGCGGGGCCCGAGGATCGTGGTCGGGTGGCAGGACCGTGATATTGGCGAAGCCGCCCAGGTTGAGAACCACGCGCCACTCGTCGGCAGCGCGGAACAGGGCCTGATGGAAGGCCGGTGCCAGGGGGGCCGCCTGGCCGCCGGCGGCCAGGTCGCGACGCCGGATGTCGGCAACCACCTGGCATCCGGTGAGCTCCGCGAGCAGGCTCGGATTGTCCAGCTGCAGGGTATAGGCGGGGCCGCCGTCATGCCCCGCCGGCGCGTGTTCCACGGTCTGGCCATGACTGCCGATGGCGGTGATCGCGCAGGCCTCCAGTTGCTGTTCGGCCAGGAGGTTTTGCACGGACCGGGCCTGCAGGTGGCTAAAGTCATGTTCGGCCCGGGCCAGGTCGGCGAAGCGCGCACTCTCGGCATGGCAGAGCTGCCATAGGCGGTCGCGCAACTCGGCGGGCATGGGCTCGGCGCGGGTCGCCAGCAGCCGTGCCGGGGCCTCCGCGCTCAGGTCGACCAGGGCGGCGTCGATGCCGTCGAGACTGGTGCCCGACATCAGGCCGATGAACAAGCTCATGGGAACTCCTGCCAATAGGCTCAACCGTTATCGAGCGACATGGTAGCATTGGTGAATCATCATCGCCGATCAAGGTCCCGGGTGGGCCATCTTGCCGAGTGGAGAGGAGAGAATGTCCGATGTCGCCGACGCGCTGGCGTTGCTCAAGCGCGGTACTCACGAAATCCTGCTGGAAGACGAGCTGGTCAAGAAGCTCGAGTCCGGTCGCACCCTGCGCATCAAGGCCGGGTTCGATCCCACGGCACCGGACCTGCACCTGGGGCACAGCGTCCTGCTGACCAAGATGCGTCAGTTCCAGGATCTGGGCCATGAGGTCATCTTCCTGATCGGTGACTTTACCGGTCGCATTGGCGACCCGACCGGCAAGAGCGTGACCCGCAAGCCACTCACGGAAGAAGAGGTGCGCGCCAACGCCGAGACCTACAAGGAACAGGTGTTCAAGGTGCTCGACCCGGCCAAGACCGAGGTGCGCTTCAATGCCGAGTGGTTCTCCTCCATGAGTGCCGCCGACATGATCGAGCTGGCCGCGCAGAGCACGGTGGCTCGCATGCTCGAGCGCGATGATTTCGAGAAGCGCTATCGTGGTGGTCAGGCGATCTCCATTCATGAGTTCCTGTATCCGCTCGTGCAGGGCTACGACTCGGTGGCACTGGAAGCCGACATCGAGCTCGGCGGTACCGACCAGAAGTTCAACCTGCTCATGGGCCGTGAAGTGCAGAAGCACTTCGACCAGGAGTCCCAGGTCGTCATCACCATGCCGCTGCTGGAAGGCCTGGACGGCGTTCAGAAGATGTCCAAGTCGCTGGATAACTATGTCGGTGTCGACGAATCGCCCGGGGCCATGTTCAACAAGCTGGTCTCCATGCCCGACAGCCTGATGTGGCGCTACTTCGAGTTGTTGTCGCTGAAGAACAATGACGAGATCGAGGATCTCCGCCAGCGTATCGAACGCGGTGACAATCCCCGCGATATCAAGATGGAGCTGGCGCGTGAGCTGATCGGGCGTTACCACGGCGCAGAAGCGGCGGCCAATGCGCACCGCAGTGCCGGCAACCAGCTGGCGGATGGCGAATTGCCGGAAGACCTGCCGGAAGTGGAGGTCGACTTCGAGGGTAGCGATCAGGCCCCGATCGGTGCCGTCCTCAACCGGGCCGGCCTGGTGAAGAACAGCGCCCAGGCCAAGGACATGTTGGGCAATGGCCGGGTGAAAGTCGACGGAGAGGCAGTCGCCCGTGATCACATGCTGGATACCGGCAAGAGTTATGTAATCCAGGCCGGCAAAAAACGCTATGCCAGGGTCCAGGTTTCCTGACCGGCGTGGCCAGGCAGTGCTGTTGAGAACGCCCGCCTCGTGCGGGCGTTCGCGTACTTGGCTCCTGGCACCCGGTTATCCACAGGTGGTCCGGCACATGAGGGCTGTGTATTATCCGCCAGGGCGCCGTGTCACGAGTCGGTAAAAATCCCTTCAAAAACTCCTTGCGTGAAGCCGACTGAGGCCATATAGTACGCATCCGCTGCCGGCGACGGGCCAACCTCGCCAGCGGTGAAAAGAGGTGGAATCCTCTGTTTTTCTTGGCGTTTTTCGGCATCACGACGAAAATCACCGATTGACAGAGCCGCGGATTTCGGTAGAATACGCACCACTTCTTGCAGGGCCCGCCAAGGGCTTGATCGGCAGCCGCCTTTGGAGGCTGCGTCGCTCGCTCGGCAACATCGAGCTTGACGCCAGGCGCCGATCCTGTAGAATACGTCTTCCTCGCCAGGCGCTGATGACCAGCAAGGCGAGGCGCTCTTTAACAATCGATCAGGTAATTCATGTGGGCGCTTGTCGGGATGTCGGTGACCAGTCACCGAAAATCAAGGCAAGCGACTCGTCAAAGGCTTTCGAGTCTTTTTGAGAACGTTTGAACCTTGAGCCAAGTTTGATCCGCTGTTGTTGCTTTCGAGTGACAAGCAAGGATCTCAATGATTGAAACTGAAGAGTTTGATCATGGCTCAGA